>JBLHOD010000006.1:0-20128 GCA_047622545.1 Polaribacter sp.
GCATCGTGTGGTCCAGGACTTGCTTCAGGATGATACTGAACTGAAAAACAGTTTTTATTTTTTATTCTAATACCAGCAACTGTATGATCATTTAAATGAACATGTGTAATTTCTACATTCTCATTTGCTTCTGTTTCCTCTCTATTAATTGCAAATCCGTGGTTTTGAGAAGTAATTTCTCCTTTACCCGTTAAAAGGTTTTTTACAGGATGATTAATTCCTCTATGACCATTATGCATTTTATAGGTAGATATTCCGTTTGCTAATGCAATTACCTGATGTCCCAAACAAATACCGAATAAAGGTAAATCTCTTTTGATAATTTCTTTTGCTGTATTTTGAGCATCAACTAATGGTTCTGGATCTCCAGGTCCGTTAGAAATGAAATATCCGTCAGGGTTAAAAGAGCTTATTTCTTCAAAACTAGCATTGTATGGAAATACTTTTACATAGGCATCTCTCTTAACAAAATTTCTTAAAATATTCTTTTTAATACCAATATCTAGTGCAGAAATTTTATACGTAGCATTTTCATCTCCAAAAAAGTATGGCTCTTTAGTTGATACTTTTGAAGCCAACTCTAAACCATTCATATCTGGCACTTCTGATAATTGCTTTTTTAATTCGTCAATGTTATCAACATCTGTAGAAATAATTGCATTCATTGCTCCATTATCTCTAATATAAGAAACTAAAGCTCTTGTATCTACATCAGAAATTGCTACAGTATTGTGTTTGATAAACCAATCTTTTAAATTACCATCAGAATCTACTCTTGAATGTGTAAAACTAAAGTTTCGGCAAATTAATCCTGAAATTTTAATTCCTTCAGATTCAACTTCGTTGTCATTTACTCCATAGTTTCCTATATGCGCATTTGTTGCCACCATTAGTTGACCAAAGTAAGATGGGTCAGTAAAGATTTCTTGATAACCAGTCATACCAGTATTAAAGCAAATTTCTCCTGAGGAAGTTCCTTCTATCCCAATAGATTTACCATGAAATATAGTTCCGTCTGCTAATAACACTAGGGCTTTTTTATGTTGTTGGTATTTCATTATTAGTTGTGTATACTTTTATTAATTGTTATTTCAACCATTTATATTACAAAAGTAATAATATCTTAATTAGTAAACTTTTGTTGTTTATAAAATTGTATAAAAAAAAGGGATAAACGTAAACGTTTATCCCTTTATATGAATTTTAATAAATATCATATTATTCTTCAGAAGTTTCTGGTGTTTCAGTTTCTGCAACATCATCAACAGTATCAGCTTTCTTTCTACCTCTACGAGTAGTTTTCTTAGCTTTCTTTCCATTAGGATTATAGATTTCGTTGTAATCAACTAATTCTACCATTGCCATAGGAGCATTATCTCCTTGACGATTTCCTAATTTAATGATACGTACATATCCTCCAGGTCTATCTGCAATCTTTACAGATATTTCTTTGAATAATTCTGTAACAGCATATTTATCTCTAAGGTAACTAAATACAACACGACGGTTGTGAGTAGTATCGTTCTTAGATTTTGTAAGTAAAGGCTCTACGAATCTACGTAATGCTTTTGCTTTTGCTTCTGTTGTGTTAATACGTTTGTGCTCAATTAATGAACAAGACATATTAGCTAACATAGCTTTTCTATGTGCTGTTTGTCTTCCTAAATGGTTAAATTTCTTACCGTGTCTCATGACATTTTCTTTTTACTCTCATCTTGCATCAACCCATTATGGGGCGCAAAAATATGAAAGATTAATCTCTATCTAATTTATATTTACTTAAGTCCATTCCGAAGTTAAGGTTCTTGTTAATCACTAACTCTTCTAATTCAGTTAATGATTTTTTACCGAAGTTACGGAACTTCATTAAATCGTTTTTATTGAAAGATACTAAGTCTCCTAAAGTATCTACTTCTGCTGCTTTTAAACAGTTTAAAGCTCTTACTGATAAATCCATATCTACCAATTTAGTCTTTAATAACTGACGCATGTGTAATGATTCCTCATCGTATGTTTCAGTTTGTGCTATTTCATCAGCCTCTAAAGTGATACGCTCATCTGAGAATAACATAAAGTGGTGAATTAATATTTTAGCAGCTTCTGTTAATGCATCTTTTGGATTGATAGAACCGTCTGTTTCTATATCGAAAATTAATTTTTCGTAGTCAGTTTTTTGTTCTACACGAAAATTTTCAACAGTATATTTTACATTCTTTATTGGAGTGTAAATTGAATCTGTGAAAATTGTTCCTAATGGTACACCAGATTTTTTGTTTTCTTCTGCAGGCACAAATCCTCTACCTTTTTCTATAGAAATCTCCATGTTTAATTTCACAGATTTATCCATATTACAGATAACTAAATCAGGATTTAATACTTGAAAACCAGAAATAAAACGTTGTAAGTCACCAGCAGTTAATTGCTCTTGACCAGAAACATTAATAGAAACTAATTCTTTATCAGTTTCTTCAATTTGTTTCTTAAAACGAACTTGTTTTAAGTTTAAGATTATTTCTGTTACATCTTCTACAACTCCTTTAATTGCAGAAAATTCATGCTCTACGCCATCAACTCTTAATGATGTAATTGCAAAACCTTCTAAAGAAGACAATAATACTCTTCTTAATGCATTACCAACTGTTAACCCAAAACCTGGCTCTAAAGGTCTGAACTCAAATCTACCAGAAAAATCTGTAGATTCAATCATTATTACTTTATCGGGTTTTTGAAAATTTAAAATTGCCATTTTTCTTCGTTTTTAATTGTTATTCAGTTGCGCGGTATATAAGTCTGAAGAAGTACAAATAAACCCTTTGGCTAAATCTCAATATTATTAATTATTATTTAGAATATAATTCTACTATTAATTGTTCTTTGATATTCTCTGGAATCTGTACTCTTTCTGGAGCCTTAATGAATGTTCCTGATAATAAATCAGCATTCCAGCTTAACCATTCGTAAACATTACTGTTAGAGGCTAAAGCGCTTTCTATTGCTACCAAAGATTTAGATTTTTCTCTTACTGCTACTACATCACCTTCTTTTAAAGTATGTGAAGGAATGTTTAAAATTTCTCCATTCACAGTAATGTGACGGTGAGAAACTAATTGACGAGCCCCACTACGAGAATTAGCGATACCTAAACGGTACACTACATTGTCTAAACGAGATTCACATAACTGTAATAAAACCTCACCAGTAATACCACCACCACTTTGAGCTTTTTTAAATAAGTTAGAGAATTGACGTTCTAAAATACCATAAGAGTATTTTGCTTTTTGTTTTTCTTGCAATTGGGTAGCATATTCAGATTTTTTACCTCTTCTTCTTGCGTTACCATGTTGCCCTGGAGGATAATTTCTTTTTTCAAAGTTTTTATCATCTCCAAAAATTGCTTCTCCGAATTTACGGGCAATTTTAGTTTTTGGTCCTGTATATCTTGCCATTTCTTAGTTTTTAAAGTTGGGATTATGAATTAAGGCGAAACTCCTTCGATAATCTAAAAAATCCAACTTAGTTAAAATTTAATTATACTCTTCTTCTTTTTGGAGGTCTACAACCGTTATGTGGTGTAGGAGTTACATCAATAATCTCTGTAACTTCAATTCCGTTATTATGTAATGTTCTTATTGCATTTTCTCTACCATTACCTGGTCCTTTAACAAAAACTTTTACTTTTCTAAGTCCAGCTTCATGAGCAACTCTTGCACAATCTTCTGCAGCAGTTTGAGCAGCATATGGAGTATTCTTTTTAGAACCTCTAAATCCTTGCTTACCAGCAGACGACCATGAAATTACGTCACCTTTTTTGTTTGTTAAAGAAATAATGATGTTGTTAAACGAAGCTGTTATGTGTGCTTCACCAACAGATTCAACAATAACTTTACGCTTTTTTGTACTTGCTTTAGCCATAATATCTAGTTATTATTTAGTAGCTTTCTTTTTGTTAGCTACAGTTTTTCTTTTACCTTTTCTTGTTCTAGAGTTGTTCTTAGTCCTTTGTCCTCTTAAAGGAAGACCGGTTCTATGACGGATACCTCTGTAACATCCAATATCCATCAAACGTTTGATGTTTATTTGAACTTCAGAACGTAACTCTCCCTCAATTGTGAAAGATCCAACTTGTTCTCTAATTGCTGCGATTTGATCATCAGTCCAATCTTGAACTTTAATACTTTCGTCAACCTTTGCGTTTGCTAAAACTTCTTTAGCTCTACTTGCTCCTATACCAAAGATGTAAGTTAAAGCGATAACTCCTCTTTTATTCTTTGGAATATCAATACCTGCTATTCTTGCCATTACCCTTGTCTTTGTTTAAATCTAGGATTTTGTTTATTTATTACATATAATCTGCCTTTTCTGCGAACTATTTTGCAGTCGGCGCTTCTTTTCTTAACTGATGCTCTTACTTTCATCTGTATTGTTTTTTAATATCTATAAGTAATTCTGGCCTTAGTTAAATCATAAGGACTCATTTCTAATTTCACTTTATCTCCTGGTAACAACTTAATATAATGCATACGCATTTTACCAGAAATATGCGCTGTAACAATATGACCATTCTCTAACTCTACACGAAACATAGCATTTGATAATGCTTCTGTAATAGTTCCGTCTTGTTGTATTGCTGGTTGCTTAGCCATATTATTTTAATGATTTTCTACTTGTTCCTGTTTTCATTAAACCATCATAATGACTGTTTAATAAATACGAGTTAATTTGTTGAATTGTATCAATTGCAACACCAACCATAATGATTAATGATGTTCCACCATAAAACATTGCCCAACTTTGTTGTACTCCAAATTGAACAACTATTGCTGGCAAAATAGATAAACCTGCTAAGAATAACGATCCTGGGAACGTAATTCTTGACAATACAGAATCTAATCTTTCTGCTGTATCTGTCCCTGGTTTAATTCCTGGTATAAAACCACCGCTTCTTTTTAAATCATCGGCCATTTTATTTGTAGGTATTGTAATTGCTGTATAAAAATAACTAAATATTATAATCAATACGGCAAATAATACATTGTACCACAATCCGTTCATGTCTTGCAATTCGCTCAACATTGGAAATTTTCTTGCCAATGCTACTGGTAAAAACATAATTGCTTGTGCAAAAATGATAGGCATTACTCCCGCTGCATTTAATTTTAACGGAATGTATTGTCTTGCTCCAGCTACATCTTTAATATCTCCAACTACAGTTCTTCTAGCGTATTGTACAGCAATTTTTCGAACAGCTGTTACCAGTAAAACCGATAATAAAATCACAACAAACCAAACAAATATTTCTAAAAGAATCATCATAACACCTCCTGCACCTGCATTATCGGTTTTAGATGCTAGTTCTTGTACAAATGCACTTGGTAAATTAGCGATAATACCTACAGTAATTAATAATGATATTCCATTACCAACTCCCTTGTCTGTAATACGCTCTCCTAACCACATTGCAAAAATTGTTCCTGCTGTTAACAATATAATAGATGAAAACCAAAATGCTGCTCCAGAAACTAAAAATGCTTCCTCTGGTAAACCGAATTGAGTTTTAATCGCTGTTATATATGTTGGTGCTTGTACTAACGTAATACCAATTGTTAACCAACGTGTAATTTGTGTAATTTTCTTTCTTCCACTTTCTCCATCTTTTTGTAGTTTCTGTAAATAAGGAACCGCGATTCCCATTAATTGAACTACAATAGAAGCAGAGATATAAGGCATAATTCCAAGTGCCATAATAGACGCTCTAGAAAATGCTCCACCAGTAAATGCATTTAATAATCCTAAAAGACCTCCTTCTGTGCTTTGCTTTAATGCAGATAATTGCAATGGATCAATTCCAGGTAATGGAACTTGAGCCATAAAACGATACACAGCAATTAAACCTAAAGTTAAAATAAGCTTTTGTTTAAGCTCTTCAATTTTCCAGATGTCTCTTAAAGTATTTATCAACTTCATATTTACCTAATCTTATAAAGTAACTACTTCTCCTCCAGCAGCTTCAATAGCAGCTTTTGCAGTAGCAGTAAATTTGTGAACAGTAATGTTTAATTTAGCTTTAAGCTCTCCACGACCTAGTATTTTAACTAACTCGGTTTTACTAACTACTCTATTAGCGATTAAGATATCTAAAGTTACAGTATCTGTAATTTTACCTTCGTCTACTAATGTTTGTAATTTATCTAAATTAACTCCAACATATTCCTTACGGTTAATGTTAGTAAATCCAAATTTAGGAACACGTCTTTGAAGTGGCATTTGCCCTCCTTCGAATCCTATTTTTCTTGAATACCCAGAACGAGATTGCTGGCCATTGTGACCTCTAGTAGCGGTACCACCTTTACCAGAACCTTCACCTCTAGCTATTCTTTTCCCTTTTTTAACAGACCCTTCTGCCGGTTGTAAGTTATGTAAACTCATATCTATATAATATCTTATTTAACTTCTTCTACAGAAATTAAGTGTTTAACTGTATTTACCATACCAATAATAGAAGGAGTTGCCTCATGTTCTACTACTTGGTTCATTTTACGTAAACCTAAAGCTTCTAAAGTTCTCTTTTGACTTTGAATACGCCCGATCTTGCTTTTTACTTGTGTAACTTTAATTTTTGCCATCGTTCTTAGGTTTATCCGTTAAATACTTTCTCTAATGAAACTCCTCTTTGTTTTGCAATTGTAACTGCACTACGCAATTGTAATAAAGCATCTAAAGTTGCTTTTACTACATTGTGAGGGTTAGAAGAACCTTGAGATTTAGATAATACATCATGTACTCCTACAGATTCTAATACCGAACGTACAGCACCACCAGCAATAACTCCGGTACCATGTGAAGCAGGCTTTAAAAATACTTTTGCTCCTCCAAATTTTCCTTTTTGTTCATGAGGTAATGTTCCGTCTAAAATTGGAATTCTAACTAAATTTTTCTTAGCGTCTTCAATTGCTTTTGCAATTGCAGATGCAACATCTTTAGATTTTCCTAATCCATGACCAACTACTCCGTTACCATCTCCTACAACAACAATTGCAGAAAATCCGAAAGCTCTACCTCCTTTTGTTACTTTAGTAACACGTTGAACACCTACTAACTTATCTACAAGATCTAATCCGCTAGGTTTTACTCTTTCTACGTTTTTATAATTTTGATACATAATAACCTTCTTAAAATTTTAAACCAGCTTCTCTAGCAGCTTCTGCTAATACTTTTATTCTACCGTGATATAAATATCCGTTTCTATCAAAAGAAATAGTTTCTACACCAGCTTTAGCAGCTTTTTCTGCTATTACTTTCCCGACTGATGCAGCAGTTTCTAATTTTGAACCTGTTGCAACTTCTTTGTCTCTAGAAGAAGAAGCTACTAATGTAACACCAGTAACGTCATCTACTAATTGAGCATATATTTCTTTATTACTTCTAAAAACAGATAACCTTGGCTTAGCCGCAGTTCCAGAAACGATCTTTCTGATTCTATTTTTAATTCTTTGTCTTCTTTCAAGCTTTGATAATGCCATAATGCTATATATTATGCAGATTTACCTGCTTTTCTTCTTAATTGTTCTCCTACAAATTTAACTCCTTTACCTTTATATGGCTCTGGTGCACGGAAAGAACGAATCTTTGCGGCAATTTGACCAACTAATTGTTTATCATAAGAAGTTAATTTAACGATTGGGTTTTTTCCTTTTTCTGACACTGTCTCTACCTTAACTTCTGTAGCTAATTCTAAAACAATATTATGAGAAAAACCTAATGCTAATTCTAATTTTTGTCCTTGGTTTGAAGCTCTATAACCTACTCCAACTAATTCTAAATCTTTAGTCCAACCTTTATTTACACCTTCAATCATATTAGATACTAATGATCTATATAATCCGTGTGCAGCTTTATGAGGTTTGCTATCTGAAGGTCTGTTTAAAATAACAGTATCTCCTTCTATTCTTACAGTAATATCGCCAGAAATCTCTTGAGATAATTCTCCTAACTTTCCTTTTACCGTTACTACATTTCCATCGATGTTTAATTCAACTTCGGTTGGAATGCTTATTGGGTTATTTCCTATTCTTGACATCTTACTATAGTATTAATAAACGTAACAAATTACTTCCCCTCCAACATTCTCTTGACGTGCTTTCTTGTTAGTCATCACACCTTTAGATGTTGAAACGATTGCAATACCAAGACCGTTTAAAACTCTAGGCATTTCTAAAGCGTTAACGTATTTACGTAAACCTGGTGTACTGATTCGTTCTAGTTTTCTAATTACTGATTCTTTTGTTTCTCTGTCGTACTTTAAAGCTATTTTAATTGCTCCTTGAACTGATTCGTCATTGAACTGGTAGCTTAAAATATACCCTTGGTCAAACAAAATTTTTGTCATTTCCTTCTTCAAGTTTGAAGCGGGAATTTCTACAACTCTGTGTCCTGCTGCGATTGCATTTCTAACTCTCGTTAAAAAATCCGCGATTGGATCTGTATACATATTTATTTAAAATTGCGATTTTGGTTTTTAATTACCTCTATTTATGCTGCAGATTACTCTGCGATAATTAAACCTGAAATCAGTTAATGTTTATTTACTCAAAAAAAATAGAGCGTGCAAATGTACACAATCTATCTTAATATCAAGAGTTCTTTTACGATTTTACCAACTTGCTTTTCTAACACCTGGTATTAACCCTTGATTCGCCATTTCACGGAACATTACACGTGATACTCCGAATTGACGCATATACCCTTTTGGTCTTCCTGTTAGCTTACATCTGTTGTGCATTCTAACTGGAGAAGCGTTTTTAGGTAACTTCTGTAATCCTTCGTAATCTCCAGCTTCTTTCAAAGCTTTTCTTTTCTCAGCATATTTAGCTACTGTTTTTGCTCTTTTTACCTCACGGGCTTTCATTGATTCTTTAGCCATGTCTTAATTTTTTTTAAATGGTAAACCTAATTCTCCTAATAATGATTTTGCTTCTTTATCCGTAGCTGCAGATGTTACAAAAGTAATATCCATACCACCAATTTTATTCACTTTATCAATATTAATTTCTGGATAGATAATTTGTTCAGTGATTCCTAAATTATAATTACCTCTTCCGTCAAAACCATTTGCTTTGATACCATTAAAATCTCTTACACGAGGTAGAGATGCGGTAACCAATCTATCTAAAAATTCATACATTTTTTCTCCTCTTAACGTAACTTTCACACCAATTGGCATTCCTTTACGTAGTTTGAAGTTTGCAACATCTTTCTTAGATAAAGTAGCAATTGCTTTTTGACCTGTAATTGTAGTTAACTCTTCAAGAGCATAATCTATCAATTTCTTATCTGCTATAGCAGCTCCTACACCTTTACTAATTACAATTTTTTGTAATTTAGGCACTTGCATTACATTGCTATAACCAAATTCTTCTGTAAGAGCACCTACTACTCGGCTCTTATATTCTGCTTTTAACCTTGGTTCGTAACTCATGATTATATTGCTTTTTTACTTTTCTTTGAGATTCTAGTTTTAGTATCTCCTTCTACTGAATACCCAACTCTTACAGCTTTACCATCTTCAACTAACGATAAGTTAGAGATATGAATTGAAGCTTCTTTCTTTACAATCCCTCCTTGTGGACTTTGAGCACTTGGTTTCGTGTGTTTTGAAATCATATTAACACCTTCTACAATAGCTCTTTTTTTATCTCTAAGAATTTGTAAAACTTTCCCTTCTGATCCTTTATGATCTCCTGCGATTACTGTAACAGTGTCTCCTGATTTGATTTTAAACTTTGTCATCGTCTTTTCTCTTTTAAAGCACTTCAGGTGCTAATGATACTATTTTCATGAATTGTTTCTCACGAAGTTCACGAGCAACTGGTCCAAATACACGTGTTCCTCTCATTTCCTCTGTAGGGCTTAAAAGTACACAAGCATTGTCATCAAATCTGATGTATGACCCATCTTTACGTCTAACTTCTTTTTTTGTACGAACAACTACTGCTCTAGAAACTTCACCTTTCTTTACAGTACCATTTGGAGTTGCTGCTTTAACTGTAACAACAATTTTATCTCCAACTCTAGCGTAACGCTTTCTTGTTCCTCCTAAAACACGGATTACTAAAACTTCTTTAGCCCCAGTATTATCTGCTACTCTTAATCTTGATTCTGTCTGTAACATATTATTTAGCTCTTTCTAGGATTTCTACTAATCTCCAACGTTTAGATTTACTTAAAGGTCTTGTTTCCATGATCTTTACAGTATCTCCAACATTACAATCGTTTGTCTCATCGTGTGCAACATACTTCTTCGTTTTTAATACAAACTTTCCATACATTGGGTGTTTTGTTCTTTTTACCTCAGCAACAACAATCGATTTCTCCATTTTATTACTAGATACTACACCAACTCTCTCTTTTCTAAGATTTCTTTTTTCCATCTTTAAAACTGACTACAATTATTGTAAATCTCTTTTTGTTAACTCTGTAGCAATTCTTGCAACAGATTTTCTTAAAGCTCTTAACTGTATTGGATTTTCCAACGGAGAAATCGCGTGAGCCATTTTAAGATCTGTATAATTTTTCTTCAACGTTCCAAGGTTCTCTTGTAAATCCGCTGTAGATAATTCTTTAATTTCTGATTGTTTCATTTTCTTACGAATTAAGCGTTATCAAAATCACGTGCAACAATAAACTTTGTTTTTACTGGAAGCTTTTGAGCGGCTAAACGTAATGCTTCTTTAGCAACGTCAATTGACACACCACCAACTTCAAATAAAATTCTTCCTGGTTTTACAACAGCTACGAAATATTCTGGAGCTCCTTTACCTTTACCCATACGTACTTCTAATGGTTTTTTGGTAATAGGCTTGTCTGGAAAGATTTTAATCCATAACTGACCTTCTCTTTTCATATGACGAGTTGCCGCAATACGAGCTGCTTCAATCTGACGAGATGTAAGTAAATTCTGATCTAAAGATTTAATTCCAAACATTCCGTTTGAAAGTTGAGTCCCTCTACCAGAGTTTCCATTCATATTCCCCTTCGCTTTCTGTACCTTACGGTATTTTACTCTTTTAGGCTGTAACATTTTTAATTTCTACTTTTAAAAATTATTTTCTTCTACGAGATTGTTGTTTCTTATTAGCTCCACCTTGTTTTTTAGATAAACCAACTAATGGAGATAATTCTCTTTTTCCATAAACATCACCTTTCATAATCCATACTTTAATTCCGATTCTACCGTAAGTTGTATGAGATTCTACAAGTGCATAATCTATGTCTGCTCTAAAAGTAGAAAGAGGAATTCTACCTTCTTTATAGTGTTCAGAACGTGCCATTTCTGCTCCATTTAAACGACCTGAAATTTGAATTTTAATTCCTTCAGAGTTCATTCTCATTGTAGCGGCAATAGCCATTTTAATTGCACGTTTGTACGAAATTCTATTTTCAATTTGACGAGCAACACTAGAAGCAACTAATTTTGCATCTAATTCTGGACGTTTAATTTCAAAAATGTTAATCTGTACTTCTTTACCAGTAATTTTCTTAAGTTCTTCTTTTAACTTGTCTACCTCTTGGCCACCTTTTCCGATAATAATACCAGGTCTAGCAGTAGTGATAGTAACGGTTACAAGTTTAAGCGTACGCTCAATAATAACTCTTGATACACTTGCTTTAAATAATCTAGCGTTTATATACTTTCTTATTTTATGATCTTCAGCTAATTTATCTCCGTAGTCATTTCCACCGTACCAGTTAGATTCCCAACCTCTGATGATTCCTAAACGAAGTCCTATTGGATTTGTTTTTTGTCCCATGTCTACTTTAATTATTTGCTTTCAATATTTTTACTACCTAACTCTAAAGTAACGTGATTAGAACGCTTACGAATTCTATGTGCACGACCTTGTGGAGCGGGTCTTAATCTTTTTAACATACCTGCGCTGTCTACACAAATAGACTTCACAAATAAACCAGCATCTTCAATACTTGCATCTTGATTTTTAGCTTGCCAGTTTGCAATTGCAGACAATAACAATTTCTCTAAATTAATTGATGCTTCTTTTGAGCTGAATTTTAAAATTTGTAGTGCTTTTTCTACCTCAACACCTCTTACTAAATCCGCTACTAAACGCATTTTTCTTGGTGATGTAGGACAGTTAGTAAGCTTAGCAAAAGCTTTTTGCTTTCTACCTTCCTTTAACTGTTCTGCCATGTTGTGTTTACGAACTCCCATTTCCTACTATTTTTTACCTTTATTTTTCGCACCTGCATGTCCTCTAAAAGAACGTGTTGGTGAAAATTCGCCTAATTTATGTCCTACCATGTTCTCAGTAACATATACTGGTACAAACTGCTTTCCGTTATGGACTGCAATTGTTTGTCCAACAAAATCAGGAGTAATCATCGTTGCTCTTGACCAAGTTTTAATTACTGATTTACTATCTGATTCTACATTAGCTAAAACTTTCTTTTCTAGCTTGTAGTGAACATAAGGTCCTTTTTTTAATGATCTTGCCATGTCTTATTTCTTTCTACGTTCTAAAATATACTTATTACTAGCTTTTGTCTTAGATCTAGTCTTGAATCCTTTAGCAGGTATTCCATTTCTTGATCTTGGATGTCCCCCAGAAGATTTACCTTCACCACCACCCATTGGATGATCTACAGGATTCATTACTACTGGTCTAGTTCTTGGTCTTCTACCTAACCATCTACTTCTACCTGCTTTACCAGATACTAGTAATTGATGATCTGAATTAGACACTACTCCAATTGTAGCCATACATGTTAACAAGATATATCTTGTTTCACCTGAAGGCAACTTTACAGTTGCATACTTACTTTCTTTCGCTAATAATTGAGCAAAAGAACCAGCAGAACGTGCCATAACAGCACCTTGACCTGGACGTAATTCAATACAAGAGATTGTAGTTCCTAAAGGAATCTCACTCAAAAGCATTGCGTTTCCAATTTCTGGCTTAATGCCTTCTCCTGAAACGATTGTTTGACCTACTTCTAAACCGTTTTGTGCAATTACATAACGCTTTTCACCATCAGTATAACTTACTAAAGCAATAAATGCTGTACGATTTGGATCGTACTCAATAGTTTTTACTGTTCCAGGAACACCTATCTTATCTCTTTTGAAATCGATAATACGGTATTTTTGTTTATGACCACCACCAATATTACGTGTTGTCATTCTTCCCTGATTGTTTCGACCTCCAGATCTTTTTTTCGGAGCTAATAAGCTTTTTTCCGGCTTGTCAGTAGTAATGGTGTCGAACCCATTTACTACTCTAAAACGCTGACCTGGTGTTACTGGTTTTAATTTTCTAACTGACATTTTGTCTTTTTACTTAAAGATTGTTATAAAAATCTATAGTTTCTCCTTCTGCTAACTGCACTATCGCTTTCTTGTAAGCACCTTTCATACCTGTTACCATACCTTTCTTAGTGAATTTGGTATTTCTTTGAACAGGATAATTCATTGTTCTTACAGCTGAAATTGCAACTCCATAAGCAGCTTCAATAGCTCCTTTGATTTCCAATTTGTTAGCTCTTTTATCTACAACAAATGTATAACGGTTATTTAACTCGCTATCGTTTGTTGCTTTTTCCGTAATAATAGGCTTTATTAAAATATTCATTTCTATTATTTGCTAAAATTTGCTTCAACTCCTTCTAAAGAACTTTCTGTAAATACAATCTTACCTGCATTTAAAACTCCGTAAGTGCTTAAATCTGAGCCACTTACGACAATAGTTCTTTTTAAATTTCGTGATGACAAATATACATTATTATTTGACTCAGCCAACACAAACAAAGATTTTTTGTTTTCTAATCCTAATGCTTTCAATACATTAACAAAATTCTTAGTTTTTGGAGTTTCAAAATCGAAGTTCTCAACAACTACTAAGTTTTTATCTTTTGCTTGTGTACTTAACGCAGATTTACGAGCTAAGCGCTTTAAATTTTTATTTAATTTGAAAGAATAATCCCTAGGTCTTGGTCCGAACATACGTCCTCCACCTCTAAAAATACCAGACTTGATAGAACCTGCTCTTGCAGTACCAGTTCCTTTTTGTTTTTTAATCTTTCTTGTACTTCCAGAAATCTCAGCTCTCTCTTTAGATTTATGAGTTCCTTGTCTTTTATTTGCCAAATGTTGCTTTACATCTAAATAAATAGCGTGTTTATTTGGCTCTATCCCGAATACATCGTTAGAAAGTTCAACTTTTCTACCTGTATCTTTTCCTGTAATATCTAAAATTGCTACTTTCATTATTTCTGAATAGTTACGTAAGCATTTTTGTGTCCAGGAACTGCTCCTTTAACAACAAGTAGGTTTTTATCTGCAACCACTTTTAATACTTTTAGATTCTGTACTTTAATTGTATCTCCACCCATTCTTCCTGCCATACGCATTCCTTTGAATACTCTAGCTGGATAAGATGCTGCACCAATAGATCCAGGCGCTCTTAAACGGTTATGTTGTCCGTGTGTTGCTTGACCAACTCCGGCAAATCCATGACGTTTTACAACTCCTTGGAAACCTTTACCTTTAGAAGTTCCTGATACATCAACAAACTCACCTTCTTCAAAGTGAGATACTGTGATAGAATCTCCTAATTTATACTCTTCTTCAAACCCTTGAAATTCTATGACTTTTCTTTTAGCAGATGTACCAGATTTTTTAAAGTGTCCATCTAAAGCTTTGTTAGAGCTTTTTGCTTTTTTGTCATCGAAACCAAGCTGTAAGGCGTTGTAGCCGTCAACCTCTTCGGTTCTGACTTGGGTAACAACGCAAGGACCTGCTTCGATTACTGTACAAGGAATATTCTTCCCGTTTTCATCGAATAAGCTGGTCATTCCTATTTTTCTTCCTATTAACCCAGACATTCTTGTTAGATTTTAGACGATAGATTTATATCCATAGCGTCTATATTAATAATTAAATTTTTGAAACTTCCGTTTCGGTACATTCTTTAGAAATTCACTCCAAAAAAAACAGCGTTAAACATCTTCAACGCTGAATATGTTTTACCGTTTTTCCTTCGCGAAACCCTCCGGACATGTTAATTCTGAAATCCCTTCAGAATCTTTATTTTTTCTCTTTACGAGATTCTGATTTTCATCAGAATAAATTTAACTAAATACTTTCAGCCTATAAATAAGCTGAAAGCCTAGTTTCATTTACTTATACTTTGATTTCAACTTCTACACCGCTTGGTAACTCAAGTTTCATTAAAGCATCAATAGTCTTAGATGAAGAACTATAAATGTCTAATAATCTTTTGTAAGCAGATAATTGAAATTGCTCTCTAGATTTTTTATTTACGTGTGGTGAACGCAATACAGTAAAAATCTTTTTATTTGTTGGTAAAGGAATTGGACCATTAACTAAGGCACCAGTGCTCTTTACTGTCTTTACGATTTTTTCAGCAGATTTATCTACTAAATTGTAATCATAAGACTTTAATTTGATTCTAATTTTTTGACTCATTTTTTATCTATTTAGTAAATTATCCTTTTGCTTTTGCAATTACATCTTCAGAAACATTAGATGGAGTTTCTGCGTAATGCGAAAATTCCATTGTAGATGTTGCTCTACCCGATGACATTGTTCTTAATGCGGTTACATATCCAAACATTTCTGATAAAGGAACAGTAGCTCTTACTACTTTTGCTCCAGCTCTATCACTCATGTCAGACATTTGACCTCTTCTTCTATTTAAATCACCTACGATATCTCCCATGTTTTCTTCAGGAGTAAGAACCTCTAACTTCATGATTGGTTCCATGATCTTAGCTTTTGCAGATTTTGCAGCAGCTTTATATCCCATTTTTGCAGCTAACTCAAAAGATAATGCATCAGAATCCACTGCGTGGAAAGAACCATCTCTTAAAGTAACTTTCATAGAATCCATTTCATAACCTGCTAAAGGACCGTTCTTCATTGCCATTAGGAATCCTTTCTCTACAGAAGGAACAAATTCTCTAGGAACGTTTCCACCTTTAATTACAGATGTAAATTGTAATCCTTGAACACCTTCATCAGCTGGTCCTATAGTAAATACAATATCAGCAAACTTACCACGACCCCCAGATTGTTTTTTATAAATTTCTCTGTGATTTGCTTCAGCTGTAATAGCTTCTTTATATTCTACTTGAGGTTGACCTTGATTTACTTCTACCTTAAATTCACGTCTTAAACGATCTACAATCACATCTAAATGTAATTCACCCATTCCAGAAATAATAGTCTGTCCTGAAGCTTCGTCTGAACGCACAGTAAAAGTAGGATCCTCTTCTGCTAGTTTACCTAAACCAATACCTAATCTATCTACATCTGCTTTCGTCTTAGGCTCTACCGCAATACCAATTACTGGGTCTGGAAAATCCATAGATTCTAGTACCAATGGAAATTTTTCAGCTGTTAAAGTATCTCCTGTTTTAATAGATTTAAAACCTACTGCTGCACCAATATCCCCTGCTTCGATATAATCGATAGCATTTTGTTTATTGGCATGCATTTGATAGATTCTAGAAATACGTTCTTTTTTACCAGAACGATTATTTAGAACATAAGAACCAGCATCTAAACGACCAGAATACGCTCTAAAAAAGGCTAAACGACCTACAAAAGGGTCTGTTGCAATTTTAAATGCTAAAGCTGCAAATGGCTCGTCTACACTTGGTTTACGAATTTCTTCTTTTTCTGTATCTGGATTTATACCTATAATACCTTCTTTATCCATAGGAGAAGGCAAATAACGACATACAGCATCTAATAGAAACTGAACACCTTTATTTTTAAATGCAGATCCACAAATCATTGGAATGATTGACATATCCATTACTGCAGCACGAAGCGCAGCATGCACTTCATCTTCAGTAATTGAATCTTCATCTTCCATATATTTTTCTAGCAAATTTTCATCATAAGCAGCAACTTCTTCAATAAGTTTACCACGGAGAATTTTTGCTTCTTCTTTCAATTCTTCAGGAATATCAACAACATCAAACGTTGCTCCCATTCCTTCATCATGCCATATAATAGCTCTATTTTTAATTAGATCTACAATACCTTTAAAGTTCTCTTCATCACCAATGTTTAAAACAATTGGGACTGCATTAGAACCTAACATTTCTTTTACCTGCTTACAAACCATCATAAAATCAGATCCTTGACGATCCATTTTATTAACAAAACCAATTCTTGGCACTTTGTAATTATCAGCAAGTCTCCAGTTCGTTTCCGATTGAGGCTCTACACCATCAACAGCAGAAAACAAAAACACCAACCCATCAAGCACACGAAGTGAACGGTTTACTTCAACCGTAAAATCAACGTGACCAGGAGTATCTATAATGTTAAAGTGGTAATCTTTAGTATCTGAAAGGATCTCAGCATTTTCCTTTGGAAACTGCCATGTACAAGTAGTTGCAGCAGAAGTAATTGTAATACCTCTTTCTTGCTCTTGCTCCATCCAGTCCATTGTTGCTGCCCCATCATGAACTTCCCCAATTTTATGAGAAACCCCCGTATAGAACAAAACGCGTTCTGTAGTGGTAGTTTTTCCAGCATCAATATGTGCTGCAATACCAATATTTCTAGTATATCTTAAATCTCTAGCCATCTAATTAAAATCTGAAGTGAGAGAATGCTTTATTAGCTTCTGCCATTTTGTGAACATCGACTCTTTTCTTAACAGCAGCTCCTTCTTCTTTAGCAGCAGCTAATACTTCTGCAGCTAGACGTTGTGCCATTGTTTTTTCGTTTCTCTTACGTGTGTGTAAGATTAACCATTTAATAGCTAAAGAAACTTTTCTATCTGGTCTAATTTGCATTGGTATTTGAAATGTTGCTCCACCTACTCGTTTAGAACGAACTTCTACGTGGGGCATTACATTTGATAATGCTTCTTTCCAAATCTCTAATGCTGATTTTTCTTCTTCACCTTTTCTTTCTTCTACAAGCTCTAACGCGTCGTAAAATACTTTAAAAGCTACTGACTTTTTACCGTCCCACATTAAGTTGTTTACAAAACGTGTAACTAATTGATCGTTAAATTTTGGATCTGGTAAAAGAATTCTTTTTTTCGCTCTTCTTTTTCTCATGTCTTTACATTAAAAAAGTTAATAAATTACTTCTTTGGGCGTTTTGCACCATACTTTGATCTACGTTGAGTTCTTCCCTCAACTCCCGCTGTATCTAAAGCTCCACGTACTACGTGATACTTTACTCCTGGCAAATCTTTTACCCTTCCTCCTCTAACTAATACTATCGAGTGCTCTTGCAAATTATGTCCTTCTCCAGGAATGTATGCGTTTATCTCATTACCGTTAGTCAATCTTACTCTCGCTACTTTACGCATCGCAGAGTTAGGTTTCTTAGGTGTAGTAGTATAAACACGTGTACATACTCCTCTTCTTTGAGGACATGATTTCAAAGCAGCCGATTTACTCTTCTTAGTTATTTTGGTTCTTCCTTTACGTACTAATTGTTGTATCGTTGGCATACTAAAATGTTAATAATTACATTATTATTTATAACTTGTCTCTTTTTAAGAGTTTGCAAATGTACAATTAATTTCCATTTATTCAAACGTCCATAGGTTATTTTTTAAAACAATAAATTAATATTGATTATTATAAATTTCAACTTACATTTAAAAGCTATATCCTCATTGATTTTGAATAAAAAAATTACACCTTATATATATATACTTTTTTTTAGCCTTTTCTGTAGTAAATTTTACGGTCAGGAAAGTTATGATTTTAGCTTAAAAATTACGAGCAAAAATAATCTTGAAAATAGTGCCATTGAAGGTATCAATTACAACCATAAATTTAACAAAATTGAAAACCTAAATAACACAAAAGATAGTGTTCTTACTATTTTAAAAGAAAAGGGATATTACACCTTATTAATTGACAGCGTTTATCAGCTAAAAAAGAACTACATCTATTATTTAAAATTAGGGGTTAAAATAAAAACAGCTACTATAAAAGTAAGTTCTATAGATGAAAAAATTCTTCGTGCAATCAATTTAAAAATCAAAAACGAGTATTTAGTCCTTGAAAACGAAAAGTTAAAACCTTTTTTAAATTCTATCAGCAATTATCTAATTGAAAATGGTCAACTGTTTTCTAAAGTAAGATTGATAAATTCAAAAATCAAGAATCAATCTCTTTTTACAGAACTTCAAATTAGTCGCTCTAAAAAAAGAAGCATCAACAAAACAATAGTAAATAGATATACTGATTTTCCTTCATCATTTATAAAATATTATTTAAACTTAAACGACAAAAGCATACTTAATGAAAGTAAAATTGAAGAAATTTCTAAAAAAATCAATCAATTAAATTTTGCTTCAGAAATTAAAAAACCAGAAATCTTGTTTAGCAAAGATTCAACAATTCTCTATCTCTATTTAAAAAAGAAAAAGTCAAATAGCTTTGATGGCTTGATTAATTTTTCAACAGAAAACAAAAAACTAACTTTTAAAGGGTACCTAGACTTAAACTTGATAAATATTTTTAATAAAGGCGAAGAAATAAAAATCAACTGGAAAAACAATAGCAACAACAAACAAGATCTTACGCTACAAACTAAAATTCCTTATGTTTTTAATAGTAAAATCAGTTCTGAGATTTCTTTTAACTTATTTAGGCATGATTCTACTTATGTAAACACCAATTCAAAGATATCGTTGAGTTATCAAGCAAATAAGTTTATCGATTTTTCTTTATTGTTTTCTGCAGAGAATTCTAATAGCAACACAAGTGCAAACAATATTTCTAATTTTGATAAAAAAATGCTTGGAATTGGAATCAATTATAATTCTCGAAAAAGCAATCAATTCAGTGTTAATTTTAATATTTCTTACGGAACAAGAAACACAAACATAAAAAAGAATCAGTATTTATTAAATTTTAAAACATCTGGCTTGATAAAAATTTCTGATAAAACAGTGCTATTTATAAAGAACAAAAGTGGGTTCTTATTGTCTGATTCTTATTTAGAAAATGAGCTTTTTAGAGAAGGCGGAACAAATAGTATTAGAGGGTTTAATGAACAATCAATATTTACTTCTAAATACTCTTATATAAATAGTGAGTTACGCTT
>JBLHOD010000007.1:0-18959 GCA_047622545.1 Polaribacter sp.
ATGTAACAGCAAAATGTTATGGAGGAGATATTTCTCGTAAACGAAAGTTGTTAGAGAAACAGAAAAAAGGAAAAAAACGTATGCGACAAGTTGGGAATGTAGAAATTCCGCAAGAAGCATTTATGGCGATTTTAAAGTTGAATGATTAATCCTATCTGTCACTTTTCGACATCTTTTCAAAGGAAAGAAAAATAGATTTTCAGAACCAATATATAAGATAAAATCAAACACCTTTGTTTTTCCTGCAGAGGAAGGAATCTCATGATTATTGATTTTTTTTATTTGAACCTATTTCCTGTTCTCAATGATATCTTTATTTTTAGGCTAATCTTAATTGTATATTTTTTAGTTATTATTTAATACATTTACCATACTAATTTATTAAAAGAATGACAAGTAAACCTAGCATATTACTTATATATACAGGAGGAACAATAGGAATGGTAAAAGATTACGAAACCAATGCGTTAAAAGCATTTAATTTCGAGCAACTTTTAGATAGAGTTCCAGAATTGGTTCAGTTAAATTGCACAATAGACACGTATTCATTTAAAGAACCAATCGATTCTTCTAATATGGATACCGAGTATTATGTAACTATTGCAGAAGTTATAGAAAGAAATTATTCTAAATTCGACGGATTTGTTGTGTTAACTGGATCAGATACGATGTCGTATACATCATCTGCAATTAGTTTTATGTTAGAAAATTTGGCAAAACCAGTAATATTTACAGGTTCGCAATTGCCAATAGGTCATTTAAGAACAGATGCAAAGGAAAACTTAATTACATCGATAGAAATTGCTTGTGCTACAAAAGACGATAAACCGGTGATTTCTGAAGTTTGTTTGTATTTTGAATATAAATTATATAGAGCAAACAGAACTACAAAAATAAATGCAGAGCAATTTGAAGCATTTGCTTCTTTAAATTATCCGCCTTTAGCAAAAAGTGGTGTGCATTTACACTTTAATCACGATTTATTTTTAAAATCAGCTACAAAAGATTCTCAACTTATTGTTCGGAAATCTTTGAATGATAATATAGTGGTGTTAAAATTATTTCCTGGTCTTAAAGAAGAAGTAGTAAAAAGCATAACAGAAATTAAAAACCTAAGGGGAATTGTCTTAGAGTCTTATGGCTCTGGAAATGCACCTACGTACCAATGGTTTATTAGCCTTTTAGAAAAAGCGATAAAAAATGGCATACAAATTGTGAACGTTACACAATGTGTAGGAGGAAGTGTTATTTTAGGACACTATGAAACGAGTGTAGAATTAGAAAGAATTCAGGTTATTGATGGAAAAGATATTACAACCGAATCTGCGATTGCAAAATTAATGTATTTATTAGGAGAGAAAATATCAAATAAAGAGTTCAAAAAAGTATTTGAAAAACCATTAAGAGGAGAATTAGATTTTTAACTAAAAACGAAATTTCATGTAAATTTAACAGCGTAAAAGATGCTTCATTACCAAATAAGTACTGAATTGAGTTAAATTTTACTTTTTAAGCATAAAAATCTTCCGTTTTTTTTTAGAGACTCAACATTTTTTTGTTAATTGGCACTCTCAAAACAATAAGATTTGAATTTTCATAAATTTAATTCTAAAATTAGAAAAGACATTTTTTGTTGATTTGAAATTAAAATCAATATATTTAAACTCATTAACTATTAAAAACTAATTTATAACAAATTATAACAAAGATGAAAAAAGTATCAAACATGCTAACAGTAGCAGGATTTATGTTTTTTGGAGCTATTCAATCAACTTTCGCACAAGAAGCAGTAAAATCAGAAACTTTCCACCAAGAATTGAAGAAACGTTTTATTGAAGGAGATCCTCAATTTATGGGAATTGTATTAGTAGCATTAATTTTAGGTTTAGCAATTGCCATTGAAAGAATTATTTATTTAAACATGGCAACAACTAACACAAAAAAGTTAATTGCAAATGTTGATGAAGCATTAAACTCTGGCGGTGTAGATGCTGCTAAAGAAGTTTGTAGAAACTCAAAAGGACCAGTTGCTTCTATTTTTTATCAAGGATTAGATAGAATGGACGAAGGCGTAGAAGCTGCAGAAAAAGCTGTTGTTAGTTACGGAGGAGTTCAAATGGGGTTATTAGAGAAAAATATTTCTTGGTTATCTTTATTTATCGCTTTAGCACCAATGTTAGGGTTCATGGGAACTGTAATTGGTATGATTAAGGCATTTGATATGATTGCTGTTGCAAACGATATCTCACCAGGAGTAGTTGCAGTAGGTATTAAAGTAGCTCTTTTAACTACAGTATTTGGTTTAGTAGTTGCTATTATCTTACAAATTTTTTATAATTATATAGTTTCTAAAGTAGATAGTATTGTAAATAGCATGGAAGACGCGTCTATCACTTTAATTGATTTATTAGTTAGATATAAAAAATAATTAGAATTATGAAAAACGATAAATTATCAAAAATTCTTAACATTTTTATTGCTTTAGTTGCTCTTATAGGTGCTATTCTATTTATTAGAGTATTTCTTGAGGACGCTTCAGCAATAGAGAATGATCCAGAAATTCAAAATAAGGTAATTAGCCCAATAATAATATTTTCTACAGGGTTATTATACCTAGCAATTGGAGCAACAGTAGTGCTTTCATTAATAGGGTTGATGAAAAACCCAGAGAGTTTAAAAAAGACCTTATTTGGTTTAGTTGCTTTAGGAGTTCTTTTAGTATTGGCTTATTTCTCAGGAGATAGTTTGGCTGTTACAGATCCTCAGGGAAAAGTTCTTGAAGGTGGTGAAGCAGGTTCTTCTATAAACCAATGGGTAAGTACTGGAATATGGTATAGTATGTTCTTAGGTATTATTGCCGGAGCATTCTTTGTAATCGATTTATTCAAAGGATTATTTAAATCTTAAATTATGGCAAGAAGAGAAACCCCAGAAATTAATGCAGGTTCAATGGCGGATATTGCCTTCTTGTTATTAATCTTTTTCCTAGTAACAACTACTATGGACGTGGATTCAGGTATTTCAAAAAAATTATCTGAAAAACCACCAATAGATTATGTACCTCCTGTAATTAAAGAGAAAAACATATTTGAAGTTAATATCAATAGAAATAATGAAATGCTTGTGGAAGATCAAGCTATGAAAATAGGAGAACTTAAAGAGGCTGCAATTAAATTTATTGATAATGGCGGAGGTGATGGGAAACCAGAAGAAGATGGTACTCCAGGAAAACCATGTGATTATTGTAAAGGAGCAAGAAGTCCTTCTTCTTCAGATCATCCAAACAAAGCAATTATTTCTGTTCAAAGCGATAGAGGTACGGAGTATGGAATGTATATTAAAGTACAAAATGAGTTGTTAAGAGCATATACAGAGCTAAGAAATAGATTGGCTTTAGAAAAATATAATGTTTCTTATGAACAACTTGAAGAGGATTATAAGAATGATCGATCAAATGAAATTTTGAAGGAAAAGGTTGAGTTTGTGAAAACTAGGTATCCTCAGATTTTATCTGATGCAGAACCAACGTCTTAATTAATTAAAAAACAATAAATTATGTCTAAATTCGGAAAGAAGAAAAAAGGAATGCCTGCTGTAAATACAGCATCTCTACCTGATATTGTTTTTATGCTGTTGTTCTTTTTTATGGTTACAACAACTATGAGAGAAACAGAACTACAAATAGAAAATCCGATTCTTCCTAATGCAACTGAGGTAAAAAAACTAGAACATAAAAGTTTGGTTAGTACTATTTACGTTGGTAAAGCAAAAGATAAAAAACTTGGAACCGGAGATAAAATTCAATTAAATGATAAGATTTCAACTGCAGATGATGTAACTGCTTTTATTTTAAATGAAAGATCTAAAATAGCTGATGAGCTAGTGCCTTTTATGACTACTTCGATTAAAGCAGATATTAAATCTAGTGTTGGAACGATTACAGATATTAAACTTAAACTTAGAGACGTAGGAGCTTTAAAATTGAGTTTGTCTAGTCGTAAATCAGAAGCAATTCAAGAATAAGTTATTTCTATAAAATACGAAAAGGGCAATCATTTGATTGCCCTTTTTTTATACAAAAATTGTATATTTAGCGTTGTAAGAGCAGTATCAATACTTATTTATGAAAAAACTATTTTCTATTTTATTTACCATCTTAAGTTTTAGTCTTTATGCACAAAAAGATTCATTGCGTTTAGGAGATAAATACTTAGAAGATCAATTGTATTTTGGTATTAGTTATAATCAATTATTTGATCAGCCGAATGCAGTAATAGGAAGTGGTTTTTCGTATGGATTAAATACAGGATATATTAGAGACATTTCTTTAATTAAGAGCGGAAAACTAGCATTAGGTGTTGGTATTGGTTATGCTTTCGATTCTTTTAATCATGGATATAAAATTACTTCACAAAACAATACTGTAATTATTAATGCCGATCCAAGTATTGTTGCAACAAGCAAACTTAAATTACATTCATTAGAATTTCCTTTTGAAATTAGATGGAGAACATCGAATGCAAATAAATATAAATTTTGGAGAATTTATACCGGTTTTAAAATCAGTTATAATTTTAAAAACACTTTAGAGTATACTTCAAATAGTGTGTTAAATGAATACAATAATATAGAGCGATTTAATAAAATTCAATATGGATTAACGGTATCAGCTGGATATTCTACGTTTAATTTTAGTTTGTATTATGGATTAACTCCGTTGTTAAAATCATCTACTTTAGGTACAAATCCAATCAATACAAAGGTGCTAAAATTAGGGTTGATTTTCTATATTTTATAGTAAGCTATAACCAATAAACTGCCCTAGTAAACCAATAAAAAATCCAAGATAAATTTCTTTATGATTGTGTGCTTTTAAATGTAATCTTGAACTCGCTAAAACGCCAGTTAGAATAATTAAGATTACTGCTATTGGTAAAATTGATATGGACTGTAAGTTTCCATAAAGAAGAAAAAATCCTAAAGCACTGCTTAAAGACATAACATGTAAACTCGCTTTTATTTGAAAAGAGAATAACAAATAGATGATCGCAAGTGAAACGTTTGTTCCATAAAAAAGAACTCCTAATTCTGTAAAATCTGGAATGTTGATAAGTGATTTTCCTAAAAAATAAAAAATCAAGAGCATTATAAATAATGGAATTTTCCGTTCGTTAATACTTTCTACTTTAAAACTTTTGATAACACCCAAGGTTTTCAAAATAATTAATGAAATTAATGGAATAATATACGTTGCAAAAAACACAATACTAATCAATAAATATTGACGTTCTTTTTTGATTTCATTTGGAGTAATTGAAAGAAATAATAGAACCCCAATAGTTGGTATTACTATTGGATGCAGAAGTACGGATATGAATTTGTGAAACTTCAAAAATTAAATTTCTTTTCTTAGTCTAGCAACAGGAATGTCTAATTGCTCTCTATATTTTGCAATTGTTCTCCTAGCAATTGGATATCCTTTTTCTTTTAAAACTAAAGACAGTTTATCATCAGTTAATGGCTTTTTTTTATTTTCTTCACCAATAACCATTTCTAATATTTTTTTAATTTCTCTTGTAGAAACATCCTCTCCTTGATCATTCTTCATTGATTCAGAGAAGAACTCTTTAATCAATTTTGTTCCGTAAGGTGTAGAAACATATTTGCTATTTGCAACTCTAGAAACGGTAGAAATATCCATGTTAATCTGATCTGCAATATCTTTTAAAATCATCGGTTTTAACTTTCGCTCATCACCAGTTAAAAAATATTCATATTGATAATGCATAATGCTATTCATGGTAACCAATAAAGTTTGTTGTCTTTGTTTTATAGCATCTATAAACCATTTTGCTGAATCTAATTTTTGTTTGATAAACATCACAGCATCTTTCTGAGATTTAGTTTTCTCTTTAGACTCTTGATATCCTTTTAGCATGTTATTATACTCTCTAGACACATGCAATTCTGGAGCATTTCTAGAATTTAATGTTAAATCTAATTCACTATCTAAAATTCTAATAGAAAAATCAGGTACAATTTGTTCTGCTATTTTATTATTACCAGCATAAGAACCACCAGGTTTTGGATTTAATTTACCAATTTCTTTGATAATCTCTTTTAATTCACCTTCAGAAATGTTAAACTTTTCCATCAATCTTTTGTAATGTTTTTTTACAAAATGATCAAAAGATGTTTCTAAAATAGCAATGGTTAGGGATCTTATTTTTTCAGCTGATTTTGCTTTAAGTTGTATAACTAAACATTCCTTTAAGTCTCTAGCGCCAACACCAATTGGGTCTAGTCTTTGAACAACGTTCGTTAATAATTCGAGTACTTTTTCTTCTGTGGTGAATACATTTTGAGTAAAAGCCAAATCATCAACTAAATCTAAAATATCTCTTCTAATATATCCGCTATCATCAATGCTACCAACTAAAAACTCAGCAATAATTCTTTCTTCTTCATTAATACGAAAAGTATTTAATTGGTTTTTTAATGACTGATGAAAAGTAGTTCCTGAAGCGTATGGAATTTCTCTATCTTCATCATCTGCTGAATAGTTATTTGCTTGCGTTTTATAATTAGGAATTTCGTCGTCGCTTAAATAGTCATCTATATTGATGTCTTCTGTATCAATTTTTTCATTTCCATCATCTTCGTATTCTGAAGAATCATCAAAATCGTCAGTTTCTTCTTCTTTGTCTGTATCTAATGCCGGATTTTCTTCTATTTCTTGTTTTAAACGCTCTTCAAAAGCTTGTGTAGGCAACTGAATTAGCTTCATCAACTGTATTTGTTGTGGAGATAATTTTTGTAGTAGCTTAAAATTTAAACTTTGTTTTAGCATTTATTTTTAATGAATTTATATTAAAATTCTGCGTTCTGTGGTGTTCTTGGAAAGGGTATAACATCTCTAATATTCCCCATTCCTGTTGCAAACTGAACCAATCTTTCAAAACCTAAACCAAATCCAGAATGCACTGCAGTTCCATATTTACGAAGATCTAAATACCACCATAATTCTTTTTCATCAATATCTAAAGCAGCCATCTTTTCTTTTAAAACATCTAAACGTTCTTCACGTTGTGCTCCACCAACAATTTCTCCAATCCCTGGAAACAAAACATCCATTGCTCTAACGGTTTTCCCGTCTTCATTTAAACGCATGTAAAATGCCTTAATATTTGCAGGATAATCAAATAAAATCACTGGACATTTAAAATGTTTTTCAACTAAGAAACGTTCGTGTTCAGATTGTAAATCTGCTCCCCATTCGTTAATTGGATACTGAAATTTCTTCTTTTTGTTTGGCTTAGAATTACGTAGAATATCTATTGCTTCAGTATAGGTAACTCTTTTGAAATTATTTTCGGTAATAAAACGAAGCTTTTCTAATAACGACATTTCACTTCTTTCTATTTGTGGCTTTGTTTTTTCTTCTTGTGTTAATCGATCATCTAAGAAAGCTAAATCATCTTTACAGTTTTCTAAAACATAGGCGATAACAGATTTGATAAAATCTTCAGCCAAGTCCATATTGCCATCTAAATCCATAAATGCAACTTCAGGCTCAATCATCCAAAACTCTGCTAAATGACGCGTTGTATTTGAGTTTTCCGCTCTAAAAGTGGGGCCAAAAGTATATACTTTACCAAGTGCCATTGCAAATGTTTCTGCTTCTAACTGACCAGAAACGGTTAAGTTGGTTTCTTTACCAAAAAAATCTTGTTTATAATCTATATTTCCTTTTTCATCTAGCGGAGCCTTATTTGTTCCGAAAGTAGAAACACCAAACATTTCTCCAGCTCCTTCTGCATCTGAACCAGTAATTATGGGTGTGTTTACGTAATTAAAATCGTTTTCTTGAAAGTATTTATGCACAGCGAAAGAGAGCTTAGAACGGACTCTCATTACCGCGCTAAATGTATTTGTTCTTACACGTAAATGTGCGTTTTCTCTTAAAAACTCCAAGCTGTGTTTTTTAGGTTGAATAGGGTATTCATCAGGATTTGAATCTCCTAAAATTTGAATTTCAGAAACTTGAATTTCTACATTTTGTCCTGTTCCTTGGCTTTCAACTAAAGTTCCTTTTATGCTAACTGCAGCTCCAGTTGCAATTCTTTTTAAAACAGTTTCATCTGTTTTTTCAAAATCGAGAACACACTGAATATTATGTATTGTTGAGCCATCATTTAAAGCAATAAAACGCTTGCTTCTAAAAGTTCTAACCCAACCTTTTATCGTTATTTCTTGTAAAAATTTATCTGATTGTAATAATTCTAATACGCTACTTCTGTACATCTTCTTAAAATAAAATTAACACTATTACTACGGTAATAGTGTAATGCAAAGATACCTTTTTAGCGTAAAATTAACAACGAAACTACAGTGAATAAAACCTTAAATTATTTTACTCCTTTATCTTTTAGTTCTTTTGGAGGTAAAATTCGAATTGTAGGTTCCTTAATTACATTTTTATTCGATATTTTTTTCTCGAAAGATAGCAGCAAAGAGGGTAATAATAACAAATTAGAAACCATTGCAAATAGTAAGGTTACAGAAACCAATCCTCCTAAAGCAATTGTTCCGCCAAAGCTCGAAACGGTGAAAACTAAAAAACCAAAAAACAATACAATTGATGTGTAAAACATACTTACTCCTGTTTCTCTTAAAGCACTATAAACAGATCTCGTAATTTTCCAATTGTTAGATTGTAATTCTTGTCTGTATTTTGCTAAAAAGTGAATAGTGTCATCAACAGAAATACCAAATGCAATACTAAAGACTAAAATTGTTGATGGTTTTATCGGAATTCCAAGAAAGCCCATCAATCCAGCAGTAATTAATAATGGGAGCATATTTGGAATCAAAGAAATTAAAATCATTTGATAGGACCTAAACATCCAAGCCATAAATAACGCAATTAATAAAATAGCTAATGATAAAGAAATGATTAAATTATTAATCAAATAATTTGTTCCTTTTAAGAAAACCAAAGCTTTCCCCGTTAAATGAACTTCAAAATCATCAGAAGAAAATTCTTTCGCAATCACAGCATTTAATCGATCTTGTATGAGTGTCATTTTATCGGTTCCAATGTCTTTCATAAAAGTGGTGATTCTAGCATATCTGCCAGTAGAATCAACAAGATTAGTTAGCATCTTAGAGTTTTCGTTAGAGTTTTTTGTGTATGCAAAAATATAACTTTGCTCTTGTGTTGTTGGTAATTGATAGTATTTTGGATTGCCTAAATAATAAGCTTGTTTAGAATATTTAACAAGATTTGTTATAGAAATTGGTTTTGATAATTCTGGAAATTGTTCAATAGCTTCATTAATTTTTTCCATCTTTTTAAGCGTAGAAAGTTTCATAACACCTTTTTCTTTTTTGGTGTCAATAAAAATTTCTAATGGCATGATACCACCAAATTCATCTTCAAAAAATTTTATGTCTTTGTAGAATTGCCTGCCCTTTGGCATGTCTTCAATCAAACTACCAGAAACTCTAATTTGATAAATTCCTATGATTCCAAAAACAATAATAACTACCGTTGTGATGTAAATTGCGATTCGATTATGACGAACCATTTCCTCCATCCAATTTACAACGTTATCTATCCATTTTTTTTCTAAATGATTTAAATGCTTTTTCTTTGGCAAAGGCATAAAACTGTAGATAACAGGAATGATTAATAAAGCTAAAATAAAGATTCCTACAATGTTTATAGAAGCTATAATTCCGAATTCTTTTAACAACTGACTTTTAGTAAAAACAAAAGTTGCAAAACCAGAAGCCGTTGTAATATTGGTCATTAAAGTTGCGTTTCCAATTTTTGAAATAACGCGTTGTAAAGATTTTGCTTGGTTACCGTGTTTCTTAACTTCTTGCTGATATTTATTGATTAAAAAGATAGCATTCGGAACACCAATAACAATTATTAAAGGCGGAATTAACGCTGTTAAAACGGTTATCTCATAACCGAATAATCCGATAAAACCAAACGCCCAAGTAACACCAATCATTACCACTAAAAGGGTAATAAAAGTCGCTCTGAATGACCGGAAAAAGAAAAAGAAAATGATTGCTGTTATCAATAGAGCACCAACAACAAACAGCAAAATTTCGTCTTGTATGTTTTGTGAATTTAAGGTTCGAATATAGGGCATTCCAGAAACACGAACTTGTAAATTGTGCTCTTTCTCAAATTTCTTTATAGTCGGAATTAAAGTATTAAAGACAAAACCTCTACGAACTGGCGTATTTACTATTTCTTTATTGATATAAATAGCAGTTTGTACAGTTCCTGTTTCTTTATTATAAAGCAAATTATCGTAAAAAGGGAGATTCTCAAACAGCTGTTTTTTTATTGCTGAAACTTCTTTTTGACTTGTTGGTTTTTTCTTTAATAAAGGCTCTAGGACAAACTTTCTGTTTTTTCTGTCTGCTTTTAATTCTTGAATATCTGCAATAGAAACAGAGAAGTCTACTTCTTTAGATGAATCAATTGTTTTGGTAAGTTGATTCCAAGCATTAAATTTTTCTGGAGTAAATAAGGTAGAATCTTTAACGGCTAGGATTATTAAATTTCCTTCTTCGCCAAAAATATTTAAAAACTGATTGTATTCTATATTGGCTTCATGATTTTCTGGTAACAAGTTTGCTTCTGTATATGAAAAACGCATATACTTCATTTGAGTAGCCAAAAATGCAGTAAAAACTGCAACTAATAATAAAACAAGATATCTGTTTCTTAATATTAATCCGGCAACTTTTGTCCAAAAATTCATGTAGTGAAAAATTTATGTAAATGTAGGAAATGTTTAATAATCGAACACCTAAAAAAAAGAGTGCTCTAGAGCACTCTTTTTTTTATTAAAATTATATGTTTTTTGTATTAAACAGTCATTATTTCTTTTTCTTTAACATCAAAAACAGTGTCAATTTCCTTTACATATTTATCTGTTAAAGTTTGTACTTCAGTTTCAGTAATTTTCTTCATGTCATCAGAAGCATCTAATTTCTTAATTTCATTATTAGCGTCTTTACGTGCATTTCTAACACCAACTTTTGCATGTTCTGCTTCGGATTTTGCTTGTTTAGATAAGTTAATACGTCTTTCTTCGGTTAAAGGAGGAACATTGATCATAATAATATCACCATTATTCATTGGGTTGAAACCTAAATTTGCAAGCTGAATGGCTTTTTCAATTTCTTGCAACATGTTTTTTTCCCATGGTTGAATGCTAATTGTTCTTGCGTCTGGAGTATTTACGTTTGCCACTTGACTTAATGGTGTTTGAGAACCGTAATAATCTACCATTATATTTGTAAGCATTGCAGGTGTTGCTTTACCAGCTCTAATAGTTCTTAATTCTTTTATTAAATGCTCAATAGCATTTTGCATTTGTTCTTTTGTGCTGTCTAAAATAAATTCAATTTCTTCGTTCATCACTTAAAATTTTATAAAATATAGCTAATTAATTATTAACAATTGTACCAATTTTTTCTCCTGAAACTAGTTTCAATAGGTTCCCTGTTGTATTCATATCAAAAACAATAATTGGTAATTTGTTTTCTTCACTTAATGTAAAAGCAGTCATATCCATCACTTTTAACCCTTTTTCCATCACTTCTTTAAAAGTAATGTTTTCGAATTTTACTGCATCAGTATTTTTCTCTGGGTCTGATGAATATATTCCATCTACACGTGTTCCTTTTAGAATTGCATCTGCGCTAATTTCTATGGCTCTTAAAACAGCTGCTGTATCTGTAGTAAAATATGGATTTCCTGTTCCTGCACCAAAAATTACAACACGCCCTTTTTCTAAATGACGAATTGCTTTTCTTTTAATATAAGGTTCTGCAACTTCTTTAATTTCTAAAGCAGTTTGCAGACGTGTATGCACATCTTCATCTTCTAACGCACTTTGCAAAGCCAAACCATTAATACAAGTTGCTAGCATGCCCATATGATCACCTTGTACACGATCTATGCCGTTAATTGCTCCTGCAACACCTCTAAAAATATTTCCACCACCAATCACAATGGCAACTTCAATACCTTTTTCCACTACTTGTTTTATCTCTTTTGCATATTCTGATAGACGTTTTGGATCAATTCCATAACTTCTTTCACCCATTAATGCTTCTCCGCTTAATTTTAAAAGAATTCTTTTGTATTGCATGTATTGCTTTTATATTTAAAAGATTCCCGCTTTACTGAATCAAGTTCAGTATAAATTATGGGAACAAAGGTTTAGCAAATATATGAATTTCTTAGAAAGCTTTTTGTATTGTAGATTAGGATTTTGTAAATAAAAAAACCATCCTAAAAAAGGATGGTTTTTAATATAGTTTTAAAGATTTTAAGGTTACCCTAAAACAACTCTTTTAAATCCGATTACAGAAACATCACCATACGTTTTAACGTATTGGGCAACATTTTTCTTTTCGTCTTTAATAAAAACTTGATCTAACAAACATTGTTCTTGATCTAACGTTGTGTTATCAGAAATAAAACGCTCCATTTTACCTGGTAAAATTCTATCCCAAATTTGTTCTGGTTTCCCTTCAGCTTTTAATTCAGCTTTTGCATCTTCTTCAGCTTTTGCGATAACGTCTTCAGATAATTGAGCCATAGAAATATATTGAGGAACATTTTTTAATGTTTTACCCAATCTACCTAACTCAATATTATCTTTTTCGATAACTGCAATTCTTGCTTCAGTTTCTGCAGCAACAAACGCAGGATCAAAATCTTTATAAGACAATGTTGTAGCTCCCATAGATGCAATTTGCATTGCTAAATCTTTTGTTAAAACATCTGCTTTATCAACAGCGGTAGTTAAACCAACTATTGCAGCAATTTTACCAATGTGAGTATAAGAACCAACATAAGCAGCTTCAGTTCTTTCAAAAGCAGTAATTTCTAGTTTTTCACCAATAACTCCAGTTTGTTCAACTAGTTTTTCAGCAACAGTCATTCCTCCAAAATCAGCAGCTAAGAAATCTTCCTTACTGTTATAATTTAAAGCGATATCTGCAAACTGACCACCCAATGCTACGAAAGAATCATTTTTACCAACAAAGTCAGTTTCACAAGCTAAAACAATTGCAACACCAGCAGTGTTGTCAGCGTTTATTCTTGTTACTGCAACACCTTCTGTAGATTCTCTATCAGCTCTTTTTGCAGCAATTTTCTGACCTTTCTTACGTAAAACATCAATTGCTTTATCAAAGTTTCCTTCTGCTTCTACTAATGCCTTTTTACAGTCCATCATTCCAGCTCCAGTTGCCTCTCTTAATTTTTTAACATCAGCAGCACTAATCTTTACTGTTTCCATGTTATATATATATTTTAATTATAATTATTCTTTTTCTTCTGTTGCAGTTTCATCAGTTTTAGGAGTCTTTTTCGCTTTAGGAGTTTTAGTTTCCTTAGCTACCTCTTTAACCTCTTTAACCTCTTTAACCTCTTTAACCTCTTTAACCTCTTTAGCAGGTTTTGCTTCTTTTTTTGCTTTAGCTTCTTTGGTTGGCTTTGCTTCTTTAACCTCTTCAGTTGCTTTAACTTCTTCAGTTGCTTTAACTTCTTTGGTTTCTTTAACTTTTTCTTTTCCTTCTTTTCTTTCAGCTAAACCATTTGCAATCGCATCAATAATATAACTTAATACTTTTTCAATAGATTTAGAAGCGTCATCATTTGAAGGAATCACATAATCAACAGGTCTTGGGTCAGAGTTTGTGTCAACCATTGCAAAAATAGGAATGTTTAAGTTTTGAGCTTCTGCAATAGCAATGTGCTCTTTCTTAACATCAACTACAAAAATAGCGCCTGGTAAACGAGTCATATCAGTAATAGAACCTAAGTTCTTTTCTAATTTTTGTCTTTGACGGTTAATTTGTAATTTTTCTCTTTTAGACAATGCATCAAAAGATCCATCTAACTTCATTCTATCAATAGTAGCCATTTTCTTAACAGCTTTTCTAATAGTAACAAAGTTTGTTAACATTCCTCCAGGCCATCTTTCTGTGATGAAAGGCATGTTAATACTTTCTGCTTTTTCAGCAACGATATCTTTTGCTTGCTTTTTAGTTGCAACAAATAAAATTTTTCTACCTGAATTAGCGATTTTCTCTAATGCATCAGCAGTTTCTTCTATTTTTGCAGCTGTTTTATACAAATCGATGATGTGAACACCATTACGTTCTGTATAAATATAAGGAGCCATGTTTGGATCCCATTTTCTAGTTAAGTGTCCGAAGTGTACTCCACTATCTAGTAATTCTTTAATCTTTACTTTTGCCATTGTTTACTTTCTTTTTTAATTAGCAATACCTAAGTAGCCTTTTAATAGAGTCTTAGGTATTTAGATGCTAAACTGTTTATTTAAATTATAAATTAACAATTCGTTGCTACGCTTGTATAGAAACACCGAAATAAATTCGAGTATGCTATTAACGTTTCGAGAATTGGAATTTTTTTCTTGCTTTTTTCTGACCAAATTTCTTTCTTTCTACCATTCTTGGATCTCTTGTTAATAATCCATGAGGTTTTAAAAGTGCTTTGTCTTCTTCGTTAATAGATACTAATGCTCTAGTAATTGCTAAACGAATTGCTTCTGCTTGACCAGTTACACCACCACCAAAAACATTTACTTTAATGTCATAAGACGTTAAGTTATCTGTTAATTGTAAAGGTTGTTGAACCTTGTATTGTAAAGTTGAAGTTGTAAAATAATTTTCAAACTCTCTTTTGTTGATTGTAATAATCCCTTTTCCTTTAGTAAGATAAATACGAGCAACAGCTGTTTTTCTTCTACCTATTTTGTGTACAGTTTCCATTATCTAAGATCGTTAAGGTTAATAGCTTTAGGGTCTTGAGCAGTGTGTAGGTGCTCAGTACCAGCATAAACATATAAATTTTTGTAAATAGCTGCTCCTAATTTGTTTTTAGGTAACATTCCTTTTACTGCTTTTTCGATTAATCTTGTAGGATCTTTTTCGAACATTTCTGTAGCAGTAAGCGATCTTTGTCCACCAGGATAACCTGTGTGACGGATGTACGTTTTATCAGTCCACTTTTTACCAGTAAGATTGATTTTTTCTGCGTTAATTACTACAACATTATCACCACAATCCACGTGAGGTGTAAAGTTGGTTTTGTATTTGCCTCTAACTAGCATTGCTATTTTAGAAGCAAGACGACCTAATGTTTGCCCGTCCGCATCAACAACCAACCACTCTTTATTGGTAGTTTCTTTGTTTGCTGATACTGTTTTGTAACTTAATGTGTTCATTACACTTTAGTTTTTGTCAATTAATAAATAAATTTTTCCCTTAAAAAAGGTCCGCAAAGGTACAACTAAATATTAAATAGACAAACAGTGTTTTGCTTTATTTTAGGTGCTGAAAATTAAGAATATACAAAGAAGATTTAACAAATAATTATGAGACTAAACTACTAATTTCGTCTGGTTAATGTTACAAACTTAAATACTCGAAGTCTTTTAAATAAAAAAAAGATTTTTTCTGTTTAAATCAACTACTAAGAATGATCAAAAAACTCTCAATTTTTCTTGCTTTTTGCGTTGTGCAAATTACCTATAGTCAGGAAACTACAACCACAACAGTCCCAAAAAGAATTTACACTACAGAAAGAGTGAAAAAAGCTCCAGTTATTGACGGAGATATTACTGATGAAACTTGGAATACTGTTTCTTGGCATGGAGATTTTACACAATTATCACCTACAGAAGGAAATAAACCAACACAAAGAACAAAGTTTAAAATTATTTATGATGAAAAAAATTTATATCTAGCTGTTCGTTGTTATGATTCTGAACCTGATAAAATTGTAAAACGGTTATCCAGAAGAGATGGAAATGATGGAGATTGGATTGAAATAAATTTAGATAGTTACCACGATTTAAGAACAGCATTTGCATTTACAGTTACTGCCGCAGGAGTTAAAGGAGAGGAGTTTGCGTCTCTAAATGGTAAAAGTTGGGATAAAAGTTGGAATCCAATTTGGTTTGTAAAAACAAAAATTGATGAAGAAGGTTGGACAGCAGAATTTAAAATCCCATTTACTCAAATTCGGTTTACAGATGATGTAGAACAAGTTTGGGGAATGCAAATACAACGAATGGATTTTAGATTAAATGAACGTACTCTTTGGCAAAGAATGCCTAGAACTGTTTCTGGATGGATTAGTAATATGGGAAAATTACACGGAATTAAAAATATAAAACCACAAAAGCAATTAGAAATTCAACCTTATGCTGTTGGACAAACAGAAACGTTTGAAAAAGAAATTGGAAACCCTTTTGCAACAGGAAAAAGAAGTAGTGCTAGTTTTGGAATTGATGGAAAAGTTGGAATTACAAATAATTTAACGTTAGATTTTACTGTAAATCCAGATTTTGGTCAAGTAGAAGCAGATCCATCTGCAATTTCATTAGATGGTTTTCAGATTTTTCAAGAAGAACAACGCCCGTTTTTTGTAGAAAACAAAAATATATTCGATTACCAAGTAACCAAAGCAGAAGCTGGCGGACCTTTTACTAGAGATAATGTTTTTTATTCAAGAAGAATTGGTAGAAGTCCACAAGGTGGAACAACTGCAGGCACAGGCGAATTTGTTCAAAGGCCAGGAAATACAACTATTTTAGGAGCTGCGAAATTTTCCGGAAAAACAAAATCTGGTTTGTCAATAGGAATTTTAGAAGCTGTTACCCAAGAAGAATTTGCAGAAATAGACAATAATGGAACAAGAAGAGAAGAAGTTATTGAGCCTTTAACAAATTACTTTTTAACCAGATTACAAAAAGAATACAACAACAGTAATACACTTATTGGAGGGATTTTTACCGCATCAAATAAAAATTTATCAAACACAAATATTACAGATATTCATAATGCTGCTTATACAGGTGGAATTGATTTTAGACAACAATGGAATAATAGAACTTGGTATGCGGCAGGAAACTTAGTTATGAGTAAAGTTCTAGGGAGTAAAGAAGCAATTTACAATACACAAACAAGTCTTAGACACAACTTTCAGCGAGTAGATGCAACTCATGTTAGTGCAGATCCAACTAAAACATCATTAACAGGAACAGGAGGAAATATTAAAGTAGGAAAAAGCGGTGGTGGAAAATTCCTTTTTGAAAGCGGTGTAACTTGGCGTTCACCAGAATTAGAAATGAACGATATGGGTTTTCAGCGTAATGCAGATGATATTACACATTACAATTGGATGGCATATAAATCGTTAAAACCATTTTCTATTTTTAGATCTTTACAAGTAAATTACAACCATTATGCTTCATGGAATTTTGAAGGAAAACACACCTATTTAGGCTTTAGTAACAATGCTCATGCAACATTTAATAACAATTGGAGAACTGGATATGGAATGCATTATGTAGTCGTGAATTACACAGATTCTGCGTTACGTGGCGGGCCAATGTTGCGTTTACCAAATTCATTTGATATAGATTGGTATTTAAAAAGTGATGAGCGAAAAAAATTGCAGTTTAAAATAAGTTTAAAGCAATCAAAAGGAGAAAGCAATTCCTTCACAAATAAAAGCGCGTCAATAAATTTAAAATACGTTCCAATAAATTCATTTAATATTGCATTATCAGCAGGTATTGACTCTAACAATCAAGAATTACAATATGTTACAACTGCAACTTCTGGAAGTGGAAACAATAGTATTGCTAAATATGTAAATGCAAGTTTAGACCAAGACACATTTAATTTATCTTTAAGATTAAACTATACAATTACTCCAGAATTAACCATTCAATATTATGGTTCTCCTTTTATCTCTAGAGGAAGATATAACAACTTTAAATATATAACCAATTCGTTGGCTAGTAATTTTACAGATAGATTTCAACAATATAATAACAATCAAATTTCGTACGATTCTAATTCTGATACATATCTGGTTGATGAAAATAGAGATACAACTACAGATTATTCTTTTGGAAATCCTGATTTTTCATTCATTCAATTTCAATCAAATTTAGTTGCTCGTTGGGAATATGTTCCTGGCTCAGAGGTGTTTTTAGTTTGGTCTCAAGGGTTAACTAGAACAGGAAATCCGATGGATGGACTATTGCCAAGTTTAAATGATAACATCCTTGGGCAAACAGGCCATAATATCTTTTTGATAAAAGCAACCTATCGATTTATGTTGTAAGGATTTTATAAAAAATTAAAAGCCAAGTTTTAAAACTCGGCTTTTTTATGAAATGACATTTTCTCTTTTGTTGTTGGATGCGTAAACTCTAAAAACGCTGCATGTAAATGTAATCGATTTGCTTTTTTACCGTACAAATCATCACCAATTATTGGAATATTTAATCCTAAAGGATGCGAAACATGCACACGCAATTGATGCGTTCTTCCAGTAATAGGATATAAATGAACTCTGGTTGTATTGTTTGTTCGGGCTACAACTTCCCATTTTGTTTCAGCACTTTTTCCGTGTTCAAAACACACCAATTGTCTTGGTCTGTCATCTAAATCTACACGTAAAGGCAACTGAATTGTTCCTGAATCTTCTTCTAAATTTCCATCTAAAACAGCCACATATTTTTTAGAAACGGTTTTTTTTAGAAACTGATTTTGTAACTGTTGATGAGCTTTTTTACTTTTTGCCAAGACCAATAATCCAGAAGTTGACATGTCTAAACGATGCACAATTATGGGTCCGGTTATCGTTGGATATTGTTGTTTGATTCTCGTATAAACAGAATCTTGAATATGAATTCCTGGAACGGATAAAAACTCAGCAGGTTTGTGAACAACGATCAAATATTCATCTTCAAAAATGATTTCTAATTCTTTTCCGATTGCAGGGTTTTGCAACATCGGATTTGTATCCATTTCTATTCCTGCTAACATGTGAGTTAAAATAGGTTTGCATTTTCCTTGACATG
>JBLHOD010000008.1:0-18326 GCA_047622545.1 Polaribacter sp.
TGATCTTTTCTATGAAAATCTAATTGTTCTGTAGAATCAAAAGCATAATAGGCCCAATCTTTTTCTATTAAAGTATCGGCGTATTTTTTATAGATTTCTTTACGTTCAGATTGTCTGTAAGGACCAAGTTTTTCATTTTTATTAGGACCTTCATCAAAAGGAATATTACACCAATTTAATGAATCAATAATATATTGTTCTGCATTTGCAACATAACGGTTTTGATCGGTATCTTCTATACGCAACACAAAAGTTCCTCCATGTTTTTTAGCAAATAAATAATTAAATAAAGCAGTTCTTACACCACCAATATGCAAAGGTCCGGTTGGACTTGGTGCAAAACGAACACGAACAGTAGATTCCATTTTTTTCTTTTTTTCTTGGGGCAAAGATACTTTAGTTTATAATGATATAAAAGCGATAATCTAAATGCTTTCTTAAGGTTTAACACTTTCTTTCTAGTGAAATATTTTAAAATGACTATTTTTAGTGATTACATGAATAACAGGCATAAAAACATAGAAGAAAAGCTACATCAGTTTGTGCAAAAATTTTACACGAACGAATTAATTAAAGGAACTATTTTGTTTCTTTCATTAGGATTCTTGTATTTATTTTTCACCCTTTTTATCGAGTATTTTTTATGGTTACAACCAATAGCAAGAACCCTTCTTTTTTGGTTGTTTATTTTGGTTGAATCTTATCTATTATTCCGTTTTATTTTAACGCCAATTTTTAAATTAATAGGTTTAAAAAAAGGAATTTCATTTACAGAATCTTCTAAAATTATAGGTTCTCATTTTACTGAAGTAAGCGATAAGTTAATTAATGTTTTACAGCTTAAAGAAGCATCAAATCAATCGGATTTATTATTGGCAAGTATCGCGCAAAAATCAAAAGAACTACAACCAATTCCATTTACAAAAGCAGTAAATTTTAAACAAAATATTAGGTATTTAAAGTACGGGTTTATTCCAATAATTATTTGGTTACTTGTAATGATTACAGGAAATCTAAACATATTTAATACGTCTTTTAAAAGAGTTGTAAACTATAGAACTGCGTTTGTTCCGCCAGCACCATTTTCTTTTTATTTAGTAAATGCAGATTTAAAAGTGATTCAAGGAAAACCGTTTACGTTAGAAGTTGAAACGAAAGGAAAAGTTACGCCAACTGATGTAACCATTTTTTATAACAGTCAAAGTTATTTTTTACCAAACCAAAACGGAACATTTTCGTACACTTTTACTGACACTAGAAATGATCTTAATTTTTATGTAGAAGCAAACGGAATTACTTCAGAAAATTATCAACTAAAAGTTGTTAAAACACCAACAATTCAGAATGTTTCTATTGATTTAATTTATCCGAAATATATTGGTGAAAAGAACGAAACCATTAATAATACCGGAACTATTTTAATTCCTGAAGGAACAAAAACTACGTGGAACGTTGCTACAAATCAAACTGATTCGGTTGCTTTTATTTTAGACAATAACCAAGATGATTTTAAGCAATCAAAAGCAAACTTTTTTACGTATTCGAAGCGAATTTTAAAACCGTTTCAGTATCAAATAGCAACATCAAATTCTGAGTTAAAAGAGTTTGAAAAATTATATTTTAAGGTTGATGTTGTAAAGGATGAATTTCCTGAAATAAAAGTGCTGTCTGATATTGATAGTTTATCCAGCAACAGAGCGCAATTTGCAGGTAAATTTTCTGATGATTATGGAATTAGAAAACTAGAAGTTGTTTTTTATGATGCCGAAAATCCTACAGAAATAACAACAAAAAAGATTGAGTTTGATAAAGGCCAAAATCAAATGTTCTACTTTTCTTTTCCGGGTGATTTAGAAATAGAAAAAGGAGTTGATTACGAAATTTATTTTCAAGTTTTTGATAATGATGGTGTGAACGGAAGTAAAAAAAGTCAAAGTAAAAAATTTAGTTTTAGAAATAAAACGGATAATGAAATTGAAGCAGCATCAGTTTTACAACAGCGTAAACAAATAAAATCAATTGAAAATACGCTTTTAAAAAGACAACAAGAAAAGAAGGAGTTAGAAGAAATTAAGGAAAACCTTCAGAACAATAAAAATGTTAATTGGAACGATAAAAAGAAGATAGACAATTATATAAAACGTCAAGAGCAATACAAACAAATGATGCAGCGTCAAACAGATAAACTGCAAGAAAATATTAAAGATTTACCAAAAGACTCTGAAACCATAAAGGAAAAGAAAGAACAACTTAAAAAAAGAATTGAAGAACTTAAAAAGCTAGAAAAAGAACAAAAACTGTTAGATGAATTAAAAAAGTTAGCGGAGAAATTAAATAAAGATGATTTACTGAAAAAGGTGAAGCAATTAGCAGAACAAAACAAACAGCAAGAACGTAGTTTAGAACGCATATTAGAGCTAACAAAAAGGTTTTATGTTGAGCAAAAAACCATGCAAATTGCTAACAAATTAGACGAACTTTCTAAAAAACAAGATAGTGTTGCAAAGTCACCGAAATCGGATTTAAATCAACAAAAAGAGATAAGGAAAGAATTTGAAGAACTTCAAAAGGAACTCAACAACTTAGATAAAGATAACAAAGCATTGAAAGAACCAATGCAAATTCCAGATACCAAAGAAGAGCAAAAAGAAGTAAACAATCAGTTAAAAAAAGCTGAGCAGAAAAATCAATCAGATACAAAACAACAAAAGAAAAGTCAAAATAAAGCTTCTCAAAAAATGCAAGAAATGAGTCAGAAAATGCAACGAGCAATGGCTGATATGGAGGGTGAAATGAAAGAAGCCAACGAAAAATCGTTACGTATCATTTTAGAAAATTTATTAAATTTTTCTTTTAAGCAAGAAAGCTTAATGAACAAGTTTTCTGAATTAGATGTTTCACATCCAGATTTTGGAAAAGAACTAAAAAGGCAAAATACATTAAAAACGTATTTCGAACATATTGATGATAGTTTATATGTATTGTCGATGCGTTTGCCAGAAATATCTCCAATTGTACAAAAAGACCTTACAAGCGCCCATTATAATATAGATCAATCGTTAGAAAATTTTGCAGAAAACAGATTCAATAGTGGTTTGTCTAATCAGCAATATGTAATGACTTCTGTCAATAATTTAGCTGATTTTTTAAGTAATATTTTAGATAATATGCAGCAACCAAAAATGTCTAAATCCGGTAAAGGAAAAAAAGGAGGTAAGTCGTTTAGTCTGCCAGATCTTATAAAAAAGCAAGGTGATCTTGTTAAAAAAATGCAGCAAGGGGATAAAAAGGGGCAGCAACAAAAAGGTGAAAATAAAGGAGAAAGCAAAGGAAATAGGAATAATGATTTAGATGGAGAATTGTATAAAACATATCAAGAGCAATCTCTATTAAGGCAAGAATTACAAAATGTACTAAAAAAGAATGGGTTAGGGGAAAATACAGCAGCGAAAAAAGTGATAAAATCAATGGAGGAATTAGAAAACGAAATTCTAGAAAAAGGGTTTAATAAAACTACGATTCAAAAAATGCAGCAACTTAAATACAATCTTTTAAAACTAGATAAAGCAGCTTTTGAACAAGACAAAGGCACTAATAAAAAATCAACTTCTAATCAACAAAAATATAACTCAAGCAATGCTAAACTGTTGATTGAAAAACTGTTTTACAATCAAACAGAAATATTAAATAGACAATCATTACCTTTGCAAAGAAATTACAAAAAGAAAGTACAAAAGTATTTTGGTGATTTGAAAAAGCAAAAAGAGAAGTGATTGATTTTAACTACGAAACAGATTTTAAATTAGTTAACGAAACACAACTTATAAATTGGATTTTAAGCTGTATCGAAAACGACAATTTTAAGGGTGGAAAAATTAATTATATTTTCTGTAATGATGCTTATTTACATAAATTAAATGTTGAGTTTTTGCAACATGATACCTATACAGATATTATTAGTTTTGATAATACTTTGGGTAAAATTATTAACGGAGATATTTTTATTTCCGTAGAAAGAGTTAAAGAAAACGCAGCAACATACACTTCTTCTTTTGATGTAGAATTACATCGAGTTATGATTCATGGTGTTTTACATTATATGGGTTATAAAGATAAATCAAACGAAGAAAAACAAAGAATGCGAGAAAAAGAAAACCAGTGTTTAAGGTTATTAAATAATTGATTATCAAATAAGTAAAAAAATAGTTTCACGTGAAACATGTATAAATGAGTCTTTTTTCAACAACATATGATGTAATTGTAGTAGGTGGTGGTCACGCAGGAAGTGAAGCAGCGGCAGGGAGCGCAAATATGGGCGCACATACGTTGCTAATAACAATGAGTTTGCAAACTATTGCGCAAATGAGTTGTAATCCTGCAATGGGAGGAATAGCAAAAGGACAGATTGTTCGTGAAATAGATGCTTTAGGGGGTTTTAGCGGAATTGTTACAGACAAGACAGCTATTCAGTTTAAAATGCTGAACAAATCTAAAGGCCCGGCAATGTGGAGTCCAAGAGCGCAGTCTGATAGAATGCGCTTTTCTGAGGAGTGGAGAAAAGTATTAGAGCAAACCGATAATTTAGATTTTTATCAAGATTCTGTTAACGGGTTGTTGTTTGATGGTGATAAAATTATTGGTGTAAAAACCGTTCTAGGATTAGAAATAAAATCTAAAACTGTTATTATAACAGCAGGAACTTTTTTAAACGGATTAATTCATATTGGAGAAAAAACGTTTGGAGGCGGAAGAGCTGGAGAAGGGTCTTCTACTGGAATTACAGAAGATTTAGTAAAAAAAGGATTTGAATCTGGAAGAATGAAAACAGGAACGCCACCAAGAGTTGATGCGCGTTCTTTAGATTTTTCTAAAATGACCGAACAACCTGGGGATGAAAATCCACAAAAATTTTCATACTTACCATCAACAAAACCATTAACAAAACAACGCTCTTGTTATTTAACGTATACAAATCAAAAAGTTCATGATTTGTTAAGAGAAGGCTTTGATAGATCTCCAATGTTTAACGGAAGAATACAATCTACAGGACCAAGATATTGTCCTTCTGTAGAAGATAAAATTGATCGTTTTGCTTCTAAAGACAGACATCAAATGTTTATTGAGCCTGAAGGCTGGGATACGGTCGAAATTTATGTAAACGGATTTTCTACTTCGTTGCCAGAAGACGTACAAGATAAAGCAATCCGTTTAGTTGAAGGATTTGAAAACGTAAAGTTTTTACGCTATGGGTATGCAATTGAATATGATTATTTTCCACCAACTCAATTAAAACATTCGTTAGAAACTAAGTTGATAGAAAATTTATTTTTTGCTGGTCAAATTAATGGAACTACTGGTTATGAAGAGGCTGCTTCTCAAGGTTTGATGGCAGGAATAAATGCAGCGTTAAAAATTCAAAACAGAGAACCTTTTATTTTAAAAAGGAATGAGGCTTATATTGGTGTTTTAATAGATGATTTAATTACTAAAGGCACAGAAGAACCTTATAGAATGTTTACTTCTAGAGCAGAATACAGAACCTTATTAAGACAAGATAATGCAGATTTAAGATTAACTCCTAGATCTTATGAAATTGGCTTGGCTTCAGAAGAAAGAATGAAGCGCGTTATAGAAAAGAGAGAAAAAACAGAATTATTGACTGCTTTTTTAATTAATTTAAGTGTTAAAAAAGAAGACCTAAATAGCATTTTAGAAAAGAATAATTTATCGTTGGTTAATCAATCTATGAAACTATTTAAAGTTGCCACAAGACCACAATTAGCGCTTTCAGATTTTGTGCATCTAACTAAATTAAGTGATTTTATTTCTGAACACGATATCAAACCAGATGTTATTGAGCAAGTAGAAATATATTTAAAGTATTCTGGATATATAGAAAAAGAAAAGAACAATGCAGACAAGTTAAACAGACTTGAGAACGTTACAATTCCTCAAGCTTTTGATTATTCAAAAGTAAAATCTCTTTCTTTTGAAGCAAGAGAAAAGTTGAATAAAATTAAACCAACTTCTATTTCGCAAGCGAATAGAATTAGTGGAGTTTCGCCGAGTGATGTTTCAGTTTTGTTGGTTTATATGGGGAGATAAAAAAAGAAGTTCCATGTGGAACATTATAAAATTTGCTATAGTATGATTAAAGAAAAAGAACTTTATAAAGGGTTAAAGCCGTTTATGAGCTGTAAAGATTATACGGTTTCCCAAGAGTCGTATGAACTTTTACTAAATCAAGAATTTGAGATGATGGTTACGCTTCCTGTTCCATCAGATTTAGAAAATTATTACAAAAGTGAAGATTATATTTCTCACACAAATGTTAATAAAAGCGTTCTTGATAAAATTTATCAAACAGTAAGAAAGCGCACTTTACAAAACAAATTAGCGTTAATTAATTCCTTTAATTTCACGAATAAAAAACTGTTAGATATTGGATCAGGAACTGGAGATTTTTTAGCAACATGTAAGAATGATAATTGGAATGTTTTTGGAGTTGAACCAAACAAAGATGCAGGTAAAATTTCTACAGATAAAGGAGTAAATGTTATTAGTGATATTTCTTTATTAAAAGAAAACAGTTTTGATGTTATTACACTTTGGCATGTTTTAGAACATGTAGAAAATTTGTTAGAATATATAGAAATATTAAAATCTAAATTAAGTACAAACGGTGTCTTAATTATTGCGGTACCAAATTATAAAAGTTTTGATGCAAATCACTATAAAGAGTTTTGGGCAGCTTTTGATGTTCCAAGACATCTTTGGCATTTTTCTCAAACATCAATAAAAAAATTATTTGCTAACGTTTCTATGAAAGTAGAAAAAACGATTCCAATGAAATATGATTCTTATTATGTTTCACTATTAAGCGAAAAATATAAATCAGGAAGAACTAATTTTCTAAAAGCACTTTACATTGGTTTTCTCTCTAACTTTAAAGCGAGGTCAACTTCTGAGTATTCTTCGCTTATTTACGTACTTAAAAACAGATAAAACAGCATTTAACAGCATCTTAGTGAATTAATTTACTCCGAGATAAAGGTTTTGCTATTAAAATTTAAAAACTGCCTTAAAAAGGATGATATAAAGGCCCTTTAAATAAAAAATATTTATTTATAGAGTGCTTTTGTATAAAAAATATTTATACTTCTTATCTGCTTAATAAATAAACACCGAAAATTGTAGTTGCAAAATAAACCGCCAAAGTCATAGCTCCTGCATAATCTTTTGCCAATCTTTGACCAATTAATAAAAAGATAAGTGTTAGCGCAGATAACTCCACTCCTAAAAGAGCATACGTTTTAATTCCGGCTGTTGCTAATTGATAAACACCAGTAATCATAAAAACACTAGCAATAATTTCGAGAACTAAAATTGATCCCAATAATAAAGGAACCATTTTTTTTAGAGGTGAATTTGAAAAATGACCTTTTATAAAAGATAAGTTTCCTTTCCAGTCTATTATTTTATCAATTCCAGATTGTAAAAAGGTGACAATTAAAAAAAAGAGGATTAATATTTCTGTTGGATAATTCTTTAATAGTTCCATAAGTAAATTTGTTAAGTAACAAAACTACTAAAAAGAAAGATGCGAGCAATACATTATTAACTCGCATCTTATCAAATAACCAAACTAATTTTTATTATTTATTTACCACACAGGGCATCTAATTCTTCTTGACTATTTATTACAACTGTTACTCCATCTTTAATTATTGATAAAGGAAATACATACACAGGTCTAACTCCTTTTGTTAAACTTTGATGATATGCCTTTAGTTCATCTTTATCTGCAATATCATTAATAGATCCATCACTTAATTTTACAGAAATAGGAAAAACAAATTCTGGTCTTTTACCTCTTTTTGGTTTTTTAACTAAAGCATCAAATTCTTCTTGAGTATTTACTACAATTGTTTTACCATTTTTTTCTACTGAAATTGGGAATACAAAAACTGGTTTTACACCATCAGCCAATGTGTCTAAATACGCTTTAAACTCATCTTTATCAGCAATTTCTTGATTACTTCCATCTTCTAAAACAATAGATAAAGGAAAAATTAAATGTGGTCTTCTACCTTTTGCAGATTTTCCCATCAATGCTTTTAATTGATTTTGATTAGAAACTTCAATTGTTTTTCCGTTTACTAAAAGTGATAAAGGGAATACAAAAACAGGTTTTACGCCTTCATCTAAAGAATCTAAATATGCTCTTAATGCTTCTTTATCCGGTATTTGTTGATTACTTCCATCAATTAATTCAACAGAAATAGGAAAAACAAACTCAGGTTTTTTTCTACCTCTAACTTTTTTTATCAACACTTTTAATTGTCTTATATTATTTACCGTAATTACTTTTCCATCAATTGTAATTTCAAAAGGAAATGTAATTTTTGTTCTTTTTGTTTTAGCGGCGTAATCTTCTAAATCAAAATCACTATTAATAGTAGTGGTCGAAGAAGCGTTAGCAGTTGCGCTAACAGGATATGTAATAATCATAGTTTCTACCATGCTTAAAACTTCATCTTGGTTAAGTGATGTTTGTGCTTCAAAGGTATCAAGATCTTCTGTTGTAGAATCTTGACAAGCAACCATAGAGCTTACTATTATTGTTAGAGCAATTAATTTTTTTACGAATACTTTCATGATTTTTATTTTTTATTGTTCACTAATAAAACAGGCAACTAAAAGAATACCCTACCAAAATAACAAAAAAAATAAAAAAATCTTCTATTTTTGAGGAATAATAAGGGTTTCATGTCAGAACAAAAATCAGTGTGTGAGTCAAAAGTGTTTGAAGAATTGTATTCTGAGCACTCACAATATTTGTATAATTTCGCATTTTATAAATCAGGAAACTCGGCTAAATCAGAAGATTTAGTGCAAGAAGCATTTATTAAAATGTGGGATAATTGTGCTAAAATCATATTTGAAAAAGCAAAATCTTATCTTTTAACAGTCTTAAATAATTTATTTTTAAATCAAGTTGCACATCAAAAAGTAGTACTAAACTATAATTTGATTGGCGGAAAGGAATCTACAAATGAAAATCCAGAGTTTTTAATGGAAGAAAAGGAGTTTATGGATAAACTTCAAAATGCCATTGCAGATTTAAAGGAAGGGCAAAGAGAGGTTTTCTTATTAAATAGAATTGATAAAAAAACATATAAAGAGATTGCAGAAGTGCTTTCTATTTCTGTAAAAGCGGTTGAAAAAAGAATGCATTTAGCCTTAAAACAGTTAAGAGAAAAAGTAGGAAATATATAAATATTGAATAAAAAGTAGGGTATTTAGCATTCAAGCTGTTATACTTACAAAGGAATTAAAAATGAAAAACGAACATACAGACGATACCTTTTTATCTCGTTGGTTAAATAATGATTTAACGAATGAAGAGTTGTTTTCATTTAAAAAAACGACTGAATATAAAGAGTATCAAAAAATTATTGATGCAACTCAGAATTTTAATGCTCCCAATTTTAATAAAAAAGAAGTTTTAGAAAAGATTACTCAAAAAACTACGGATAAAAAAGTAAGAAAATTAATTCCGAATTGGATTTACGCAGCAGCTGCTTCTGTTGTTTTACTGTTAAGTACAGTTTATTATTTAACAGGAGCAAATGAAACATTTTCAACATCATTTGGAGAACAATTAGCATTGGTTTTACCTGATGGATCTGAAGTATTACTGAACTCAAAATCTTCAATTACGTATAAAAAAAGCGATTGGTTTAACAATAAAAGATCTTTAGAGTTAAAAGGTGAAGGCTATTTTAAAGTAAAAAAGGGTTCTACTTTTAGTGTAAATTCAGAAAATGGAAGCGTACATGTTTTAGGAACTCAATTTAATGTTAAAACAAATCCGTCTTATTTTGAAGTATTGTGTTATGAAGGAAAAGTACAAGTTAAAAATAATTCTGAAACAGCTATTTTAACAAAAGGATTGTCTTTTAGAAAAATTGAAAAAAATAATTCTGAAAAAGGAGCTTTTATCAACACAAAACCTAATTGGGTCAACGGAGAAAGTAGTTTTAACAATACACCTTTACATTTTGTTTTAGCTGAATTAGAAAAGCAATATCAAGTAAAAATAGATTCTTCTACTATTGATTTAAATACCTTGTTTACAGGAACATTTACAAATAAAAACCTAAATTTAGCGTTACAAACAATATGCGCTCCTTTATCTATTCAATTTACAGTTACTGATAAAAAAGTAGTGCTTTCCAAAAAATAAGGATGCTTAAAAAAATCTTGTTTTCTTTTTGTTTTCTTTTTGTTGTCGGAGTTGTTTTTGCACAAAATAAATCTAAAAAAACGCCGTTACAATCCATTTTAAAATTGCTGGAAATTGAATATGATGTTAAGTTTTCTTACAATTCTAACTTGATAAAAAACGTTGTTTGTTTTCCGTTTAAAAACGAAAAAACGTTAAAAGAAAAATTAGACAACCTTAGCGGTCAAACGTTTTTAAACTTCAATCAAATTGATGCAAGATATGTTGTGATTGCCGAAAAAGAAATCACAAAAAAACATACTATTTGTGGAGTTTTAATTAATCTTAAAACAAAAGAACCTGCAGCATATTCTTCTGTACTAATTAAAGGAACATCACGTGGAACAACTGCAGATGAAAACGGAAAATTTATACTTAATAATATTTCTTCAAATCAAGAAATTACAATTCAAAGCATTGGCTTTAATTCAATTACAATTCCTGCATACAAATTTTTAAACCAACCTTGTTTAACGATTGAATTAATTGAGGAAAATATTGAGCTTGATGAAGTGTTAATAAGCGATTATATGACGCAAGGAATTTCAAAAAAACAAGATGGGGCCATAGAGGTTTCACCGACAAAATTAGGAATTTTACCTGGATTAATTGAACCAGATATTTTATTAAGTTTACAATTATTACCAGGAGTTCAAAGTTCGTCAGAAACCGCATCAGGCTTGCAAATCAGAGGAAGCTCTTCCGATCAAAATTTAGTATTGTTCGACGGAATTAAAATGTATCAAAGTGGTCATTTTTTTGGATTGATCTCTTCATTTAATCCATATGTAACAAAAAAAATAACTTTATATAGAAACGGAACAAAAGCAAAATATGGAGACAGAATTGGTGGTGTTTTAGATATTAGTTCTGGTGATGATGTTCCAATTTTTGAAGCAGGTGTTGGTCTTAATTTAACGCACGCAGATGGTTTTATAAAAACACCTTTATTTAATAATAAAGCAGGTTTGGTTTTTTCTGTGAGAAGGTCAATTACTGATTTGGTAGAAACAATAACGTATAAAAATTTCTCTGAAAGTGTTTTTCAAAATACGCGGATATTAGACGGAGCAGTTAACAATACAAGTAAGCTTTCTAACGTTAATAACGATTTTTATTTTCAAGATTATAATCTAAAGTTTGTTGCAGATCTTTCTGACAAAAGTAAACTTTCAATAAGTAATTTATTTAATAAAAACCAATTAGAATTCTCTTCAGAAAACTTAAAATTTAGAGAGAAAATAGCAGATAATATTACCTATCAAAACACAGGAACAAGGATACTTTGGAATCACAAGACAGCAACTAATTTTTCACAGAACATCGATTTTCATTCATCAGAATATAAGTTTGATTATTTTGGAAGTAGAGAAGAAACCAGAAACAACGCGAATGATAATAGAAATTTACTATTTGAAATAACAAACCACGTAAACAATAGCGGAATCAATTACGGCTTTATGTATAATTTTGATTTGGATTTTCAATTTAGTGGCGGATATCAGTTTTCTAAAACAAACATATTGTATGTGTATAATACTAATTTTAACACGCAAAATAATTTGTTGTTAGGTGTTGAAAATAGCTCAAATACCACTAACGCATTCTTTTCTGAAATTAAATACACCAATTCAAATTCATTTATAAGCTTTGGAGTAAGAGCTAATAATTTTTCAGCTGCTAAAGAATGGTTTTTTGAGCCAAGACTTTTTGCTTCAACCAAAATTTCTGACACTTTTACCCTTAAAACTTCAGGAGAAATTAAAAACCAAGCAGTAAGTCAAATAATTGAATACAGAAACAACGGAATTGGTTTAGTCAATAACATTTGGGCAGCGGCAAATAATAACATTCCAATATTAAACAGTAAACAAATCTCAGTTGGTTTTTTATATCAAAAAAATGGATGGAATTTAGATGTAGATTTTTATAAGAAAAAGGTAAAAGGACAAACGTTAATGACTGATGCTATTGCAAATAGTACGGAAAAAGGTCAAGTGCCTTTTTACATTTCTGGAGAAAGTGATATTACAGGAATAGATGTATTATTAAAAAAACGATTTGGTAATTATCGTTCTTGGATTAGCTATTCGTATGCAAATAAAAAGCAACAATTTAAAGAATTAAATAAAGGAAATTCGTTTAACGGAATAAACGGAATTCCACATTCTTTTACATGGTCTCATACGTACAAAATAAATCAGTTTGAGTTTTCTTTAGGGTGGAAATTGCGTTCTGGAATTCCATATACAGAAGCAAACGGAACCTATAAAAATCAAAACAAAAATTTGCGTGTTTCTTACGGAAATGTAAACGAAAACAGCCTACCAAATTATCAGAAATTTGATTTCTCTTCAACGTATAAATTTAACTTTTCTAAAAAGAAAAAAATAAAAGGAAAAATAGGGTTGTCACTTATAAATATTTTGAACGAAAAGAACATTTTAGACCGAACGTATGAGCTTAAAGTTGTGAATTCTCAAGGAAATGTAGAAGAACAAAAACTAGTAAAAATAGATAGATTGTCTTTAGGTTTTACACCAAATTTAGTATTTAGACTTACTTTTTAACTGTTGATTACAGCTTCTTTGGTATGTAATAAACGAGTCAGTTTTATTGATAAGTCTAATAAAATAATCTTCGCGTTTCCATTTCTTTCAATATGATATATTGCCGAACTTATTTCATTGTTTATTTCTAAAACATTTCCACTATGAACAAAAGGAGCAAACTTTTTCAAATCAAATCCAGCTGTTTCTGTTTCTAAAAAAACAATGGCTTCTGAGTTGTAATTTAACAACATCGCTTGTCTAAAAAACTGTAAACAATAGTGTAAAAAACGCTTTTGAGTTTCTCTTCCGCTTTTTGCAATTTCATCACTCCAAGAAACCAATTGTTGCACAACAGTAGCATTTCCTTTTGCTCTAAAAGCAGTTCTAACCCATGTAATAAACCATTTTTCAAAAATTGTATCGCTAGAATCATGCAATAATAAATGCAAGGCTTTATTGTAATTTCCTTCTACTTGATGCGCAATTTTATAAGCGTTACTCTCAGAAATTTTTTCTTTAGTAATTAATGATTGTGCAATTTCTTCCTCTGACAACACAGGAAAGTGAATTGTTTGGCAACGAGATTTTATGGTATTAATAATTTGTTCTTCATCCTCAGTACACAAAATAAAGAGTGTTTTTTCTGGTGGCTCTTCAATTAGTTTTAACAATTTATTTGCCGCAGATATATTCATTTTTTCTGCCATCCAAATAATCATTACTTTAAAACCGCCTTCGTAAGATTTTAATTTCAAGGATTTTACAATGTTTTCTGCTTCGTCTACACCAATTAAACCTTGCTTGTTTTCTACACCAATAAATTGCAACCAATTGTATAAACTTCCGTATGGTTGCTCTTTTACAAATGTTCTCCAATCTTCTAAAAACAAATCACTTACAGGATGTTTTTTTACTTTATCATTTGAAGTTACAGGAAATGCAAAATGCAAATCAGGATGTGTTAGTTTTTCGCATTTAATCCTACAAGAATCTTTGTTATTACTAGTTGAACAAAGCAAGTATTGTGCATACGCAATTGCCATCGGTAACGTACCAAAACCTTCTTTTCCTACAAACAGTTGAGCATGCGAAATTCTACCATTTTCTGTAGTAGATTTTAAGTGATTTTTAATATGATCTTGACCGATTACGTCTTTAAAAAACATAACACAAATATATAACTTTAAAGTATCGAAAACAGCATTGCTATTTTTTGATTAGTTATTTTTTGTAACATTCTTAAATAGGTACATTTGTAAAAAAATAAAACAACAATGCCAACACTTAACGATTTTAATTTTAAAAATAAAAAAGCACTCATTAGAGTTGATTTTAACGTTCCCTTAAATGATGAGTTTATGGTTGGCGATGCAACAAGAATTCAGGCAGCAAAATCAACAATTATTAAAGTTTTAGAAGATGGCGGTTCAGCAATATTAATGTCGCATTTAGGGAGACCAAAAGGAAAAGAAGATCGATTTTCTTTGCGTCATATTGTAGAAAAAGTAAGGGAGATTTTAGGCGTTCAGGTTAAATTTGTTTATGATTGCGTTGGAGAAAAAGTAGCACAGGCAGTTTTAGAATTAGAACCAGGAGAAATTTTATTGTTAGAAAATTTACGTTTTTACAAAGAAGAAGAAGAAGGAGATAAAAATTTTGCAAAGCAACTCTCTAAATTAGGAGATATCTATGTAAATGACGCCTTTGGCACAGCGCATAGAGCACACGCATCAACAGCAATTATTGCTGAGTTTTTTCTTAAAAACAAATGCTTCGGAAACTTGTTAGCTAGAGAAATAGAAAGTATCAACAAAGTATTAAATAATAGTGAAAAACCAGTTACAGCAATTTTAGGTGGAGCAAAAGTATCTTCAAAAATTGGTGTAATAGAAAATATTTTAAACAAAGTAGATCATATTATTATTGGTGGCGGAATGACTTTTACGTTTATAAAAGCACTGGGTGGCAAAATAGGAAGTTCTTTAGTTGAAGACGATAAATTAGAATTAGCGTTGGCTCTTTTAGAAAAAGCGAAAGCAAAAAATGTTCAAATTCATTTACCTGTTGATGCTATTATTTCGGCTAAATTTAGCAATGATGCCAATACAAAGGAAGTAAAAACAGACGAAATTCCTGATGGTTGGATGGGATTAGATGCTGGACCAAAAACAACTCAGAAGTTTGCAGAGGTAATTGCAAAATCGAAAACCATATTATGGAATGGCCCTGTAGGTGTTTTTGAAATGGAAAAGTTTTCTAAAGGAACTATAGAATTAGGAAACGCCATTGCACAAGCAACTAAAAACGGAGCATTTTCTTTAGTTGGCGGCGGAGATTCTGTTGCTGCGGTTAAGCAATTTGGCTTTGAAGATAAAGTAAGTTATGTTTCTACTGGAGGAGGCGCAATGTTAGAAATGTTAGAAGGAAAAACCTTACCAGGAATTGAAGCTATTCTTAATTAAGAAATTAAATCAACCAATGAAATATACTAAACTACCAAACTCAGATATAAAAGTTTCAAAAATCTGTTTAGGAACCATGACCTGGGGACAACAAAACAATGAGTTAGAAGGTCATGAACAAATGGATTATGCTTTAGAAAAAGGAGTTAACTTTTTTGATGTAGCAGAATTGTATCCAATTCCTGCAAAAACAGAAACGTATGGTTCTACTGAAAAAATTATTGGTTCATGGTTTCAAAAAACAGGAAATAGAAATAACGTTGTTTTGGCTACTAAAATTGCAGGCTGGGGAGCTTATACATCTCATATTAGAAAAGATGGTTTTAGTAAAAGAGGGCTTAAAGAAGCTTTAGAAAATAGCTTAAAAAGATTGCAAACAGATTATATAGATTTGTATCAATTACATTGGCCAGAAAGAGGCGTAAATTGTTTTGGAGTTAGAGAGTATCCATATAAAAATCATAGTGAGCGACACGAAAATTATTTAGAAATTTTAGAAACACTTCAAGGTTTTATAAAAGAAGGAAGCATTCGTAAAATAGGATTATCCAACGAAACTCCTTGGGGAACCATGCAGTATTTGCAAACCGCAAAAGACCATAATTTACCAAGAATGACAACTATTCAGAATTCGTATTCTTTACTACACAGGGCTTATGAATACGGAATGTCGGAAGTTTCATTGAGAGAAAACATTGGGTTATTAGTGTACTCTCCACTTGCTTTTGGAGTACTTTCAGGGAAATATGTTGGCGGAAAAAAACCTGTGGATGCACGAGCTACGTTGTTTCCGAATTACAATAGATATTCGTCTCCAGAATCTGAAAAAGCAGTTTTAGAATATCAAAAGATTGCCGATAAACACGGATTATCTTTGGTAGAATTATCGCTAGCTTTTGTAAATCAATTACCTTTTGTGACTAGTAATATTATTGGTGCAACAAAAATGAGTCAGTTAAAAGAAAACATTAATAGTATCAACATTCATCTATCGGAAGAAATTATTGACGAAATAAATCAGATTCATAAAATAATGCCAAATCCGGCACCGTAAATGAGTCTGTAATTTTGCAGTAGTTAGTTAACAATAAAAAAACCCGATGAAATTTTCATCGGGTTTTTTTATCCTGTTTCTAAAAGTCTTGAAGTTTTTTTTAACTATTTTCTCTTCGCTAATAACCTATTTTAGTACGAACTCTTTTTAAAACTTTAGCGGCAACTTTCCTAGCTTTTTCCGCACCGATTGCTAATGCTTCATCAATTTCATTTAGGTTATTCATGTAATGATTGTACTTTTCTCTTTCGGTAGCAAATTTTTCTAAAATCAACTCATACAAAGCTTGCTTTGCATGACCGTATCCATAATTTCCACCTAAATAATTTTCTCGCATTTTTGTAACTTCTTCATCAGAAGCCAATAATTTATACAACGCAAAAATAGTATCAGTTTCTGGATTTTTAGGCTGTTCTAGCGGTGTACTATCTGTTTGAATCGCCATGATTTGTTTGCGTAATTTTTTATCAGCTAAAAAGATATTGATAAAATTATTACGTGATTTACTCATTTTTTCTCCATCAGTTCCAGGAACTAACATCGTGTCCTCACTAATTTTTGCATTAGGAAGCACTAAAGTTTCACCAACAACATTGTTAAATCTGCTAGCAACATCTCTTGTCATTTCTAAATGCTGTAATTGATCTTTTCCAACAGGAACAATTTCTGCATCGTACAATAAAATATCTGCCGCCATTAACATTGGATATGAAAATAAACCAGAATTTACATCGGCTAATCTATCAGACTTGTCTTTAAAACTATGGGCCAATGTTAACCGTTGAAATGGAAAAAAACAACTCAAATACCAAGATAGCTCTGTTACTTGTGGTACGTCACTTTGTCTATAAAAAACAGTAGAATTTACATCTAAACCACAAGCCAACCAAGTTGCAGCAACACTATAGGTATTATTTTTTAAGGTTTTTGCATCTTTTATCTGAGTTAAAGAATGCATGTCTGCAATAAATAAAAAGGTTTCTTCTTTAGCTTCTTTAGCCATTTTTATGGCAGGTAAAATAGCGCCCAATAAATTTCCTAAATGTGGTGTTCCAGTACTTTGTACGCCAGTTAAAATTCTTGACATTAATTTGTATTTAATTTATTTTTCAAATCTAAAGCAAAAATACAGTTTTAATAAGAAAAACCCAATAAGAATATTAATTACTACATTTGGCGATTATGGAATTCTTTAAAAATATTTTTCGTGCTATTTGGCGCGTTTGGTTTTACGTTTTTTTTGGTTTGTCATTACTTTTAATGATGCCATTTTTATTTATTCTAACTTTTCATGAAAACCAATATCCAACGTTATATAAAATTATTAGAGCGTTTTCTAAAACGTTAATTTATGTAATGGGTTTTCGATTAAAAAAGCAAATAGAAGAACCTTTAGAAACAACTCAGAGTTATATGTTTTGTCCAAATCATACATCAATGTTGGATCCATTTATATTGATAAGTATGATTAAAAATCCGATTGTTTTTGTGGGAAAATCGGAGCTTAAAAAAATTCCAGTTTTCGGATTCTTTTATAAACGCATTTGTATTTTGGTTGATAGAAGCAGTCAAGAAAGCAGAAAAGAAGTGTATTTTAGTGCTAAAAGAAGATTAAAAAACGGAACTAGTGTTGCAATTTTTCCTGAAGGAATGGTTCCTGAAGAAGATGTTATTTTAAGTCCATTTAAAAATGGTGCATTTAGTTTAGCGATAGAGCATCAAATTCCTATTGTTCCAGCAACATATTACGATTGTAAGCGTTTCTTTTCTTGGACTTATTTTAAAGGTAGACCAGGAACAATTAGAATTAAACAGCACAAACCGATTTATACCAAAGGGTTAGATAAAGAAAGTTTGAAAACTATTAAAGAGCAAACATTTACTGTTTTATTTAATGATTTAACCAATGATGAGCTGTATATGAAAGATACAAATAGAAATATTAATGAGAGAAACTAACCACAAATACA
>JBLHOD010000009.1:0-16246 GCA_047622545.1 Polaribacter sp.
GATGCCCTCTTACTTTAGGGAGTTTAGTAGAGATTGCAACAAATGAACAAATTGAAGATTTTGCAAAAGAAAATCTCTTTGAGCCAATTGGTATCTCTAATTATGAATGGACTTTTGAACCTAACCAGGAAAGCATGACTACTTTTAATCAAATGTCCATAAGACCAAGAGACTTGATTAAATTAGCAAAATTACTCAAAGATGGTGGTAAGTGGAATGGCAATCAAATAATATCAAAAAGTTGGATTGATAAAACATTTAATATGGACAAAGGAGATTACGGCTATCTTTGGGAACATAAATATTTTGTAGTTGACGGACAAACATATAACTCATATTTAGCTTCGGGAAATGGCGGACAAAAAATCAACATTTGGCCTGAACTCGATATGATTACAGTATTTACTGGTGGTAACTATAATTCCTATCAATTGTATGGAAAAAGTACACCACCAAACGAAATGATACCAAACTATATATTAAAGTCCGTGAAGTAAAGCCTGCACATAACACCGTATATAATTTATTGCTGGCTTCTTGCCTATTTGCGAAAGTCCTCGCGGACTTTCTTGGCTGGTAATTATTCACTAAATTAGTTGCTTGAAACACGCAACAAACCATATACAACAACGTTAGCGAAACATTAATTTATCCTTTAAATTTCATTGCTAAATGCACTACTTTTTTGGTTTCAAAAAAGTCTTCATCAAAATAGTTTGGTAAATCATAAATGGTTGCAGACGTATATTTTGCTAGTTCTTCAGATAGATCGCCACCTTTTAAATACAAGATTCCGTTTTTGATATTGTGGTTTTGCTTTTTAAGTGTTTTCCCTTTTGTCCAACCTACAAAAGTTTCCATTTGCGCAACCGCTCGGCTTACAATAAAATCGTAATCGCCTTTTACCTCTTCTACTCTTCCGTTGGTCGTTTTTACATTTTCTAAACCCAAACCTGCAACAACTTCATCAACTACTTTTATCTTTTTACCGATAGAATCTACCAAATGAAATTGCGTTTCTGGAAATAAAATTGCCAACGGAATTCCAGGAAATCCACCACCAGTTCCTACATCTAAAACTTTAGAACCTGGTTTAAAAGAAATTACTTTTGCAATTCCTAATGAATGTAAAACATGACGCAAGTATAATTCGTCTATATCTTTACGAGAAACCACATTGATTTTTAAATTCCAATCTTTATATAATTCCTGTAATTTTGTAAATTGCTCCAATTGGATTTCAGTTAAATCTGTAAAGTATTTTTGTATAATTTTCATAAAAAAGTAATAAAAGCACAAAAATAGTGATTGTTAACAAACAATTAGTAACAAAAACTGACGTTTATCATACAAACAAAAAACAAAATGCATAAATTTGTCACTTATATAGAAACACATACATGAAAACCATAAATTTTTCAAGAATAGACAAAGCAAAGTTTTTTAGAACATTAAACAAGCGTGTTAATTCTTATTTTAAAGACAACGATATAAAACGTACAGGAAACTGGAAATTATACACAAAAGCAATTATTATGTTTTCGTTATTTTTAGTTCCGTTTATTTTAATCTTAACTATTTCTATGCCGCAATGGTTAATGGCGATTTTAATGGTTGTTACTGGAATTGGAATGGCTGGCGTTGGAATGAATGTAATGCACGATAGCAATCACGAATCTTTTTCGAGCAAAAAATGGGTAAATAAATTAATGGGAAGCAGTATTTATATACTTGCTGGAAATGTGTATAACTGGAAAGTACAACACAATGTGTTGCATCATACATTTACCAATGTAAAAGATCATGATGAAGATATTGATGCTGGAAGGGTTATTCGTTTTTCACAACAAGCAAAATGGTTTCCTGTTCATAAATTTCAAAAATATTATTCAATTTTTTTATACGGATTATTAACCATCAATTGGGCAATAACAACAGATATTAAACAAATGCACAACTACTTAAAACGTAAATTATCGTATGGTAAATTTCCAAATCCAAAAGCAGAATGGACAAAATTAATTATCTCTAAAGTTGTGTATTATGCACTTTGGATTGTGTTACCTCTTTTAGTATTAGACATTGCATGGTGGAAAATATTAATCGGATTTTTTGTGATGCATTATACTGCCGGAATGATTTTAAGTTTAGTGTTTCAATTAGCACATATTGTTCCAAACACAACAATGCCAATTCCAGATAAAGACGGAAATTTAGAACATACTTGGGCTATTCATCAATTATATACAACCTCAAATTTTGCGCCTAGCAATTGGGTTGTTAATTTTTATACTGGTGGATTAAATCATCAAGTAGAACATCATATTTTTCCGCATATTTCTCATGTACATTATCAGAAATTAGCAAAAATCGTAAAAGACACGGCAAAAGAATTTAATTTACCATACAACGAATACCAAACCATGCGTAAAGCGGTTATTGAGCACTTTAAACATTTAGGTACCTTAGGTAAAGAACCAAATTTAGCATAACAAGTAAAAAAATGTCATACCCTTTATCGGACAGAATTAACAGTTTACCTGTTTCAGAAACTTTAGCAATGGCTGCTAAAGCACGTGAATTAAAAACTGCAGGAAGAGATATTATCAGTTTAAGTTTGGGAGAACCAGATTTTAACACACCAGATTTTATTAAAAATGCTGCAATAGAAGCAATCAATCAGAATTACAATTCATATACTCCAGTTGATGGATATGTAGAATTAAAAGAAGCGATTTGTGTAAAGTTTAAACGCGATAATGGTTTAGAATATACTCCAAATCAAATTGTAGTTTCTACTGGTGCAAAACAATCTATTGCAAATGTTGCACAGGTATTATTAAATCCTGGTGATGAAGTTTTATTACCAGCGCCTTACTGGGTTAGTTATTCTGCAATTACTATTTTATGTGAAGCAACTTTTGTAGAAATCCCTTCTTCAATTGATGTAGATTTTAAAATAACTCCAGCGCAATTAGAAGCAGCAATTACGCCAAAAACAAAAATGGTTTTCTTTAACTCGCCAAGTAATCCTAGCGGAACCATTTATACCGAGCAAGAATACCGAGCGTTGGCAAAAGTCTTAGAAAAACATCCGCAAATATTTATTTTATCTGATGAAATTTATGAACACATCAATTACGGAACAAAACCCTTTAGTTTTGCGGCAATTGAAAACATGTATGATAGAACAATTACTGTAAACGGATTGTCTAAAGCATTTGCCATGACGGGCTGGAGAGTTGGTTATATTGGCGCTCCAGAATGGATTGCAAAGGCGTGTACAAAAATGCAAGGACAAATTACGTCTGGCACAAATTGTATTGCGCAAAGAGCCGCAATTACGGCTGTGTTAGCTCCTGTTTCTAAAGTTCAATTTATGGTAGATGAATTTAAAAAGCGTAGAGATATGGTCTTAAATTTATTAGGAGAAATTGATGGATTCAAATTAAACATTCCTGATGGAGCATTTTATGTATTCCCGGATATTTCTGCTTTTTTCGGAGAAACAATTCAAGGAAAAAGAATCAATAATGCAAATGACTTCTCTATGTTATTACTAGAAGAAGCAAATGTTGCAACGGTAACTGGTGAAGCTTTTGGCGCTCCAAATTGTATACGTTTATCGTATGCAGCTTCAGTAGCACAATTACAAGAAGCAATTAAAAGAATAAAAGAAGTACTGAGTTAATTAGTAACTTATTTAAATATTAAAATCTCATTTATAGACTAATTTCAGTTAGATACTGAAATAATTCAGCATAAATGAGATTTTTTTGTTCTCTAGAAAAGGATGACTACCAAGACAATGGCAAAAAGTGATACTTGTAAAACAGTACCGGTTTGACTTTGAAGTTTGTCATGACTGTTTAAAATTGAAGACTTAATGCGAGATAAAGATTTTCTCTTCATTTCACTAATGTTCTGTCTTATTTCTTGTTTATAAGCAGATGTTAAAATTCCTCTTTCAATGACTCGTGAATGTGATGCTAATTTCATGGTTTTAAATTTTAATGTTATACTAGAAAGACGAGAATAACATAAAAATGTAACAGTTGTAAAAAAATTGAACATTAAGAATGAATGTAACTTAATCACTTAAACAGTAGCAAAATAAGGTGTTTCAAATGTGTTTTAAAGTCTAAAAAAAAATGAAAAATTAAAACGGAATTTCCATTTTATCTTCTTTAAAGACGTTTTTATTTTTAAAAATAGGTTTCTTTTTTAAGTATAAAAATAGTGTATCGTAATCAATAATTGCTTTCCCCATTTCTAAAATATCTGCACCAATAATTCCGTGAACTTCTTTTGCATTGTGCTGGGTTAATGCAGTGTTTACATGTGTCATATCAAACAATACTAAATGACTTTCTTTCGTTTTCCATTTACCTATTTTTAAGGTATTGTCGATCGATTTTTGAGTTTCCATATCTGTGGCTCCGGCTCCAGCCGCTTTGGTTTCAGAATCTTCTGCATGTAATTTAAAATAGGCAATTAAATCGACTCCAACGCAAGAATTTGATGCACCCGTATCTAATATAAATCGTCCTTTAATTCCGTTTATTTTAGCTTTTAACTCCAAATGATTTGTAGCAGTTTTTTGAAGCTTAATTTTTATATATTTCTTTTTGTGTAATACTTTTTTAAGACTTGGCATTTAACTGTATTTTTGTGATTGCTAAAATACAATTATCAATGAACATTGAACAATGAACAATGAGCAATTAAACTGACAACTGACAATTGTTCATTAATAACTGAAACCTGACACTATGATTACAGATACACATACGCATTTATATTCAGAACAATTTGATGAAGACAGAGACGAAATGATTCAACGCGCAAGAGAGGCTGGTGTTACTCGTTTTTTTATTCCTGCGATTGATTCTTCTTATTCAGACGGCATGTTTGATTTGGAAGAAAAATATAAAAATGATGTGTTTTTAATGATGGGATTGCATCCAACATCTGTAAAAGAAAATTACAAGGAAGAATTGTCACATGTAAAAAAATGGATTGATAAACGTTCTTTTTATGCTATTGGAGAAATCGGAATCGATTTGTATTGGGACAAGAGTTTCTTAGTTCAACAACAAGAAGCATTTAGGACTCAAATACAATGGTCCAAAGAGAAAAAACTACCAATTGTAATTCATTGTAGAGATGCTTTTGATGAAATTTTTGAAGTCTTAGAAACTGAAAAAGGAGATGATTTATTCGGGATTTTTCATTGTTTTACAGGAACTTTAGAACAAGCTAAAAAAGCAATTTCTTACAATATGAAATTAGGAATTGGTGGCGTTGCAACTTTTAAAAACGGGAAGATAGATCAATTTTTAAATCAAATTGAGATCAAACATATTGTATTAGAAACAGATTCGCCTTATTTAGCTCCGACGCCCTATCGAGGAAAAAGAAATGAAAGTAGCTACATTACTCAAGTTGTTGCTAAATTAGCAACTATCTACGGAATCACTTTCAAAGAAATTGCCAAAATTACTACTCAAAACTCAAAAGATATTTTTGGTGTCTAATCAACAAACAACATATTACAAATCACCTATTGGAACTGCAAAAATAGTCGGAGATGAAAATGGTATTCAATCTATTTCTGTTTTAGATGGAGATTTCTCGACTTTGCTCGAAATGACAAAATCAAAAGTAATTCCAACTTTCTTTAAAGATTGCATCACTCAATTAGATGAATATTTTGAAGGAACAAGAACCGAATTCGATTTAAAGTTGAATCCACAAGGGACCGAATTTCAGCAAAAAGTATGGAAAGAATTATTGAATATTCCATTTAATAAGACAAGAACCTATTTAGAGCAAACCAAAGCAATTGGAGATGTAAAAGCAATTAGAGCTGTTGCTTCTGCTAATGGTAAAAACCCTATTTGGATTGTAATTCCATGTCATAGAGTACTTGGTTCTGATGGTTCTTTAACTGGTTATGCTGGCGGAATTTGGCGTAAAAGCTGGCTTTTAGATCACGAAAACCCGGTAAAGCAACAATCGTTGTTTTAAACTATTTTTACATTTAGAACGTTAATGTACTATGATTAAAAAAATCTTTTTTATCATTCTTGTATTTGTAGGTTTTTCAATCTATGCACAAACTGGTTCTACAGATTTTAGGTCTAAAAATTTTACATTGGTAAAAGACACCATTCAAATAGATTTTGTGAGTATTAATTCTCAGTTATTTAAAGTGTTGAATCAAAATAGAACGTTAATTCCGTCTTCAGAATATCAAGTAGATTTTGTAAAAGCACAACTAATAATTAATGCTCAAAAATATCAATTTATAACGGTAGAGTATTTTCGTTTTCCTGAATTTATAACCAAAATATATCAAAAATACGACGATAAAATAATTGTTCCAAACACCAGCAATACAGAACAGTTATATAGTTTAACAACCAATAAAAACCGGCAAAAGAAAGAGTTATTTAACAACTTAGAAACTTCTGGAAATATTACACGTGGCTTAACTATTGGCAACAATCAAAACTCAGTTGTGAACTCATCTTTAGATTTAACTATTAAAGGGAATTTATCCAAAGACGTTAGCATAAAAGCCAATATTTTTGACACAAACATTCCCTTACAAGACAATGGATATTCTCAAAACATCACCGATTTCGATCGCATCTTTATTGAATTTGAACACAAAAATTGGCGTGTAAAAGCTGGAGATTTAGACCTATCTAATGAAGATAGTTATTTTATGCCTTTTTCTAAAAAAGTTGCTGGTTTAGAAGTTGAAGCTTCACTAAATGATAATTTGAATGTACTTGCTTCTGGAGCTGTTGTTAGAGGGAAATTTAGAAGTTTTACGTTTGTTGGTAGAGAAGGAAATCAAGGTCCATATAAAATTACTGGCCCAAACAATGAAGCTTTTATCATTATGGTTGCCGGAAGCGATGCTTTGTATCTAAATGGCGTTTTATTAAACCGAGGAGAAAACAAAGATTACACAATAGATTACAACAATTCAGAGATCCGTTTTAACACTATTTTTCCTATAACAAATGATATGCGTTTTCATTTAGATTATCAATATTCTAACAGAAATTATACACGTTTTGTTACGTATGAAAAAGCCAGTTATAAAGGAGAAAAACTTACTATAAATGGCATTTTTTATAACGAAAATGATGCGAAAAACCAGCCAGTACAACAAAACTTAACCGATGCCCAAAAGCAAATTTTAGCAAATGCGGGAAATGATGATTCTAAAATGTATGCAAATAGCGCTTACAAAGATGTGTATTCTGAAAACAGAATTTTATACAAAAAAATAACAAATGGTGTTTTTGAAACTTACGAATACTCTACAAATTCTACCGACGAATTATACAATATTACCTTTACTTTTGTTGGCGTTAACAAAGGTGATTACACTTTAGATAAAACGATTGCTATTGGAAATATTTACAAATATGCAGGAACCAATTTAGGAAGTTATAATCCAATAATTAGATTAGCAGCACCATCTAAATCTCAAGTTGCTGTGGTAAACACAACCTATAATCCATCTACAAAAACTAGCTTTTTCGGAGAAATTGCGTTGAGCAATAATGACGCCAACTTATTCTCTACCATAGACGATTCTGAGAACAAAGGTATTGCTACAAAATTAAAATGGAAACAAGTTTTTATTGATAAAAAATGGAAATTATCTACAGAAATTGAGTACGAATTTATACATCAAGATTTTGCTACAGAGCAACGCTTTCAAAGTGTAGAGTTTAATCGCGATTGGAATATTGTAAATCCTTTAGGAAATCGACATCAAATAAATACCAAATTAATTTTAGACAACAACCAAAACTCTAAATATGTTTATGGTTTTAACTTGATAAATTACTCTGATAATTACAACGGAATTAAACACGATTTTAAGAGTCAAACTAAAATTAAAAAAACAAAATTAAGTTCGTTTGTTAGTTTATTAAATAGTACATCAACCATAGAAAAAAATACTTTTTTAAGAGCTAAAGGAAAAATAGAACATTCATTTTCTAAATCATGGATTGGTGGATTTATCAATCTAGAAACTAATAAAATAGAATCTAAAACCAATCAGCAATTAAGTAAGTTAAGTCATCAATTTAAAGAATTCGAAACCTATATTGGTGTAGGAGATTCTACAAAAGTGTACACTAAAATTGGTTTTAATTTTAGACAAAATGATAGTATTAGAAGCAATGCTTTTACAAAAATAAATTCACGAAAAACATATTATATACATAGTAGAATATTACAAAATAATTCTAGTAATTTATCCATTTTTGCAAATTATAGAACTACAGATAATGCTTTTACAAACAATGAAAAAGCATTAAATTCTAAAGTAGTTTACAGACAAAAACTCTTTAATAATTTCATTAATTTTAATACAGTTTACGAAACTTCTTCAGGTAATATTCCGAGGCAAGAATATGTGTATATTAAAACTGAACCTGGACAAGGTTATTACACTTGGATTGATTATAACAACAACGGAATTAAAGAATTTAACGAGTTTGAAATTGCCATTTATAAAGATCAAGCAGAATACTTGCGTGTTGCGTTGCCAAACTTAACTTTTATAAATACGCAGCGTGCAAAATGGCAACAAATTTTCACGATAAATCCTTCTCAATGGTCAAATAAAGCTGGTTTTAAAAAAGTGCTTTCTCATTTTTACAATCAAACAAATTTTGTAATTGATAACGAGCAAAAGAGAAGTAATAATTCGTTTAATTTGAATCCGTTTGATATTGATGAATCTAAATTATTAGGATTAAACTTTAGCTTACGAAACAGTTTGTATTTAAATAAAAACCTAAACAAATATAGTGTTATTTTCACCTACGCAACCTCTAAAAACAAACATTTGTACACTATTGGAAACCAAGAATACAACACCAAGTTACATCAACTAGAATTTTCTCATAAAATAAATTCCTTTTGGGTTTTAAATTTTAAAACCAACATCTCTAAAGATGAAGTAAACACAGAGAATTTCACCAATCAAAATTATAAAATTGAAGCGTATGAATTAGCTCCTAAATTTACTTTTGAATACAGTAAAAATCATCAATTCTCTTTCTTTTATACCTATAAAAACAAAAAAAATAGCACTGCTAGTTTAGACGCTTTGCAACAACAAAGAATCGGAAGTTCTTATTACTACAAATCAACCAAAAACTCTTTACTACGAGCAGAAATTAATTTGTTTCATAATAATTTTATTGGCAATCAAAATAGTCCGGTTGCATATCAAATGTTAGAAGGTTTACAAGCTGGCAGAAATTATACTTGGTCTTTAGTATATCAGCAAAAAATAAATTCTTTTATCAATTTAAACTTTAATTATTTAGGCAGAAAAGGAGAAAATTCTTCTACAATTCATACAGGATCTGTGCAATTAAGAGCCGATTTTTAACTTTATATAAATTATAATTATAAAAAAATTACACTAGATTTGTAATAGAATATAATCGAAACAAATTATTCGCGTTATACTTAAAACAATATTAATATTAAACAAAAAAGATGAAAAAGCTATTTATCATTATTGCTATTTTAACGACCTCACTTACACAAGCACAACAAGAAATTAAATTAGACATTTTTGATGCCTTGGTTTTAAAAACCATAGAAGTTTCTTATGAAAAGTACATTGATGAAACCTCATCATTTGGTGTTTCTGCGCTAATCAATTTCGAAAAAAATAGCGCCGATTTTAAATATAACGAAAAAAGAGCTTTAACTCCATACTTTCGTCATTATTTTACTTCTGATAGCAATTGGAATTTCTTTGGAGAAGGTTTTTTAAGTTTAAATTTTGGAGAAAAGGAATTTGAATCCAATGGTAGCCCAAGCACTTACGAAGATTATACAGATGGTGCTTTGGGAGTTGCAGTTGGACTAAAATATATTTCTGAAGGCGGATTTACTGTAGATATTTATGGTGGTGCTGGGCGAAATTTATTTAGCAAAAACTCACCAATAGTTATGCCTAGAACTGGTGTAAATGTTGCTTGGAGGTTTTAAAAAAACACTTTATAATTAAAAAACCACATCAATTGATGTGGTTTTTTAATTTATTATTGAGATGCTAAAAACAAGTTCAGCATAATTAGCGTCACATTCTTTGCAACCAAGTTTTTACATCAACTTCTGTTTTAATAATATCTTTTAAATCAACAATTGCAACACGTTTTTGTTCCATGGTGTCTCTGTAACGAATTGTTACTGAATTATCTTCTAATGTTTGATGATCTACAGTAATACAAAAAGGTGTTCCTGCTGCATCTTGTCTTCTATAACGTTTCCCAACGGCATCTTTTTCATCATAAAAAACGTTGAAATCCCATTTTAAATCGTTTAATATAGTGCGAGCTACTTCTGGTAAACCATCTTTTTTTACCAATGGTAAAACCGCTGCTTTAAAGGGCGCTAATACTGATGGCAGTTTTAATACTGTTCTTGTTGTTCCGTTTTCTAATTCTTCTTCTTGTAATGAATTTGAAAATACTGCTAAAAACATTCTGTCTAACCCGATAGAAGTTTCTACAACATAAGGAGTATAACTTTTATTTTCTTCATGATCGAAGTATTGTAATTTCTTCCCAGAAAATTCTTCGTGTGCTTTTAAGTCGAAATCCGTTCTAGAATGAACTCCTTCCAATTCTTTAAATCCAAATGGAAATTTAAATTCAATATCTGTAGCTGCATCAGCATAATGAGCTAATTTCTCATGATCGTGAAAACGGTAATTTTCTGCGCCCATTCCTAAAGATAAATGCCATTTCATTCTGGTTTCTTTCCAGTTTTCGTACCATTCCTTTTGTGTGCCAGGTTTTACAAAATATTGCATTTCCATTTGTTCAAATTCTCGCATTCTAAAAATAAACTGTCTTGCAACAATTTCATTTCTAAAGGCTTTACCGGTTTGTGCAATTCCAAACGGAATTTTCATTCGCCCCGTTTTTTGAACATTTAAAAAGTTAACAAAAATTCCCTGTGCAGTTTCTGGTCTCAAATATACTTGTGTAGAACTTTCGGCAGAAGCACCAATTTGAGTTCCGAACATCAAATTAAATTGTTTTACTTCTGTCCAGTTTCTAGAACCTGTTAAAGGATCAGCAATTTCTAACTCTTCAATCAATGCTTTTACATCAGCTAAATCCTCTTTTTCTAAAGAAGATCCCATTCTAGATAAAATTGTGTTTATTTTTTCTTGATATCCTGCAACTCTTCCATTTGTAGCAACAAATTCATCCTTATTAAAAGCATCTCCAAAACGTTTTGCTCCTTTAGCAACTTCTTTGTCTATTTTTCCTTCTATTTTGGCACAATAATCTTCTATTAAAACATCTGCTCTGTACCGTTTTTTAGAATCTTTATTATCAATTAATGGGTCGTTAAACGCATCTACATGACCAGAAGCTTTCCACGTTGTTGGATGCATTAAAATTGACGCATCAATACCAACAATGTTTTCGTGCATTTGCACCATTGCTTTCCACCAATATTCTCTAATGTTTTTCTTTAACTCAACTCCATTTTGAGCATAATCATACACAGCACTTAAACCGTCATAAATTTCAGAGGATTGAAATACAAAACCGTATTCTTTAGCGTGCGATACTACTTTCTTAAATTGATCTTCTTGTTTTGCCATAATGACTGCAAAGATACATCAATCTAAAAAGTTAGCAAGAAAAAATTAATGCTCTTTTGTGCATCGATATACAAATGCTGGTGGGAAATTTAATAGTTCAAAATCTAAGGATATTTTTTCTTTAAAAACAGCTTTTATTTTTTTGTAATACGTTAAACTATATTGATATTGGATAAATGTTCCATTCTTTTCTAAAGACTGTAAAGAGTTCTCAAGAATTAAATGAGAAATTGATTTTGGTATGATGCTAAGAGGCAAACTAGAAATAATATGACAAGCTTTAGAATACCCCAGTTTTTCTAATTCAATTTGAATCTCTTCTGCAGAAACTTTAAGAACAGTTAACTGCGGATGCTTAATTTTTCTTAAATCCTTGTAAAACACATCGTTCACTTCAAAACAAATTAAATGTGCGTTTGGCGCTAGTTTTTTTAATATTTTATGTGTGATTACTCCATTTCCAGGACCCAATTCCACCAAAACTTCTGAAGTAGAGAAATCAATCTTTTTTAACATTTTGTGTGCTAAATACCTTGAACTTGGAGCAATAGTTCCAGAGGTTTTCAAGTTCTTTACTGCAACTTTTAAAAAATCAATTTTTTTACCCACTAATTTGTTTTTTAGTATCTTAACTTTAAAAAAGCTAAGAAAATGAATTATTTACAAGATGTTTTACATCTTTTTTTTCCGAAAATATGCATTACTTGCGATGCAAAATTATTGAAATCCGAAAAATCAATCTGTACACTTTGTAGACATGATTTACCTATTATTTGTTACAAAGATTATAAAAATAATAAAATTACAAAAGCTTTTTACGGAAGAATTCCAATAGAAAAAGCAAACGCTTTTTTATTTTACAGAAAAGACGGAAAAACAAAAGAGTTAATTCATGCTTTAAAATACAAAGGAAATCAAGAAGTAGGGGCTTTTATTGGCGATTGGTTTGGAAATATTTTAAAAGATTCTAATGAATTTAATGGTATAGATTATATTATTCCTGTTCCGTTGCATCCAAAAAAAATGAAACAACGCGGCTACAATCAATTAACAACTTTCGGAGAAAGTTTATCAAAACATTTGGAAAAATCTTATTTAGATGATGTTTTAATTAGAACTTCTGCATCAAAAACTCAAACCTTTAAACAGCGTTTCGAAAGATTTAGCAATAACGAAACTAAATTTAGTGTCACTAATACATCAATTATAAAAAACAAACACATCTTACTAATTGATGATGTTATTACAACTGGAGCGACATTAGAATCTTGTTGTACCGAATTATTAACATCAGAAAATATTAAAATTAGTATTGTAACAATGGCTTACACAGAATAATTTAACTAAAAAATGAGCCTTTTTACAGTAAAAAAATTGTTATTTTGCGGTAAAACAAAACCCATTGAAATCCTTTTTAAAACATTTTATAGTCGTTTTTGCACTTATTCTTTTAACGAGCAATTGTGCAAGAAAGGGAAGACCAAATGGCGGACTAAAAGATAGTTTAGCTCCGGTAATGATTACTGCAAACCCGCCGTACAAAAGCATTAATTTTAAAAGTAAAAAGATTAAACTTTCATTTAATGAATATGTTACGTTAAAAAATATAAATCAGCAATTGGTAATTTCCCCACCTTTAAAATATTTTCCTACAATAAGTCCACAAGGATCCTCAAGCAAAGAGATTACTATCAAATTAACCGATACTTTAAAAGCAAATACTACCTATATTTTTAATTTCGGAAATAGTATTGAAGACAACAATGAAGGCAATATTTTAAAAAGCTTTAACTACGTTTTTTCTACCGGTAATTATGTTGATTCTTTACAAACAAAAGGTGTAATTAAAGACGCTTTTAAGAACACTTTTGAAAAAGATATTAGTGTTTTGTTATTTAAAGTAGATTCTACATATTCAGATTCTATTATCTATAAACAAAAACCAAATTACATTACAAATACAATAGATTCTTTATTTAAAATTACAAATATTAAAAAAGGAAAATATTTATTAATTGCATTAAAAGATGTTTCTAACAATTATACTTTTAATCCAAAAGAAGATAAAATTGGTTTTTACAATCGGTTTATAGAATTGCCCAAAGATAGTATCATTAACGAACCTTTATCTCTTTTTAATGAAACGCCAACCTTTAGAGTAATTTCTGCAAAAGAAGTCTCAAAAGGGAAAATTTTATTTGCTTTTGAAGGCGATAGAAATCATATTAATATTGAAACAATATCTGATTTACCTGAGAATTATAAAAGTGAATCTAGATTAGACAATACTAAAGACAGCCTCTATCTTTGGCATTCAACAATCAATAAAGATTCTTTAGTTTTTAAAATTAAAAAAGATACTTATATCGATACGCTTACCGTTTTTCTAAGAAATAAAGTGCTAGATTCTTTAAAAATAAATTCTAATGTTACAAGGACTTTAGATTTAAAAGACACGTTAACATTGACAAGTAACAATCCTGTTATTAAAATTGACACAACAAAAATTGTCTTTTTTGATAAAGACTCTGTAAATATTTCTTATCAACCTATTTTAGTAAAGTCAACAAATAGAATTCAATTTTTATTCAATAAAAAATACAATACTAATTACAGATTAACACTGTTGCCAAAAGCATTAACTGATATTTTTGAAACACAAAATGACACTTTAAAATACAGTTTTAGCACAAAAGAAGTTGAAGACTACGGAAGCATCTCTTTAACCATTAACAAAAACTCTTCTTCGCCTGCTATCGTAGAGTTACTCACAGAAAAAGATAAAAAGGTTCTTCAAAAAATTACCGTTTCAAATAATAAAAATATCAAGTTCGAATTACTTCCTCCTGGGAAATATATTGTTAGAGCAATTTTAGACACCAACAATAACAACAAATGGGATACAGGTAATTATTTGAAGAAAATACAACCAGAAAAAGTAATTTATCATTCAACAATTTTTAACATTAGAGCTAATTGGCATTTTCCGGATGAATTTACAATAAAATAACACCTTCTTAGTTATAGTTTATGCCCTCTATTTAATATATTTATTTAATATATTTGTTCACAAAACTATTTATTGAGAAAACCCCTAAAAATATTATTTTTCCTTCTAATAGCTTTATCCGCAAATGCCCAACATCTCACTCATGATATTGGCATCTTTGCAGGTACTGCGACGTTACAAACCGACTATGGTCAAAGAGGTAACTTTTTGAGCAGTTATGGCAATAGTGCTTTGTCTTTTAGTCTTGTACATTACTTACATTTTTTTAATACTGATACGCGTTGGAATTCTGAAGATGACATTTCCAATCATTTGATGTTAAAAACAGAGTTTAATATTATGACCAAAGCTAATTTTCAGCATCATGGTATTTATACTGAAGGAAACTCAAACTCAGCAATACTATTGAGAGCGATGAAGGGAACTGTTTCTATGCTAAATTTTGGAGTTCAAGGGGAATACTATTTAAAAGATTTAAAAGATTTTATGTTTCCTTATTCAGAAATAAAATGGAATCCTTATTTAAGTTTAGGGTTTAAATACTCTAGCTATAAAAATACATTAACGACCTCAGGAACAGAAGACTGGAGGAATAACACTCAATTATTACCGACAAAATATAGAACTCCTGGTAATTTAGCTGTAGGAAACGGAGGCGTTTTTTCTTTTATTTTAGGAGTAGGAACTCGTTATAAATTAACAAAAAAATTAGATTTAGCAGCCAATTTTAATTGGCAATACTTTTTTTCTGATGCTGTAGATGGTTTACAAGCAGACGTCATAGAAAACAAAAAGAACGAATGGCTAATCCACTTACAAATGGGCGTTATTTATCACTTAAATTTTGCTGGCGGAATCTTCTGTAAAAAATAAAATATAATAATAAAAAGCCGATGAAATACTGAACTAAATTCAGCAGAAATCTCATCGGCTTTTATATTACTTATTTAAGGCTTGTTCTAAGTCTTTTAACAAATCGTCTACATCTTCAATTCCAACACTTAAGCGTATTAAAGAATCTGTAATACCAATTTTTAATCGTTCTGGTTCTGGAATACTAGCATGTGTCATTGTTGTTGGGTGATTTACCAAACTTTCTACTCCACCTAAAGATTCTGCCAACGTAAACACTTTTGTGTTTTCTAAAAATGCAAATGCAGCTTGCTTACTTTCATCTTTTAATCGAAAAGAAACCATTCCTCCAAAATCTTTCATTTGTTTTTTAGCAACTTCATGGTTTGGATGATTTTCTAATCCAGGATAATATACCTCTTTTACTTTAAGATGATTTACCAAATATGCTGCAACTGCTCTCCCATTTTCACAATGGCGTTGCATTCTAATATGTAATGTTTTTATTCCTCTTAAAGCTAAAAAAGAATCCATTGGACCAGCAATTGCACCAGCTGCAAACTGAATAAAATGCAGCTCTTTTGCTAATTCATCATCTTTTACTATTAAAGCACCCATCACTAAATCTGAATGTCCTCCTAAATATTTTGTTGCTGAATGCACTACAATATCTACACCTAAATCTAACGGTTGTTGTAAAT
>JBLHOD010000010.1:0-15191 GCA_047622545.1 Polaribacter sp.
ATCGTATAGTTTCTCCATTTATCTAAACAAGCTGCAATATCCTCTGGAACTTCAGAATTAAATCGCATAAATTCTTCAGTTACTGGATGTGTAAATCCAAGTGTTTTTGCATGTAATGCTTGTCTTGGTAATGTCTTAAAACAATTCTGCACAAATTGCTTGTATTTGGTAAACGTAGTTCCTTTTAAAATATCATCTCCGCCATAACGCTCATCATTAAATAAAGTATGACCGATATGTTTAAAATGTGCTCTAATTTGATGTGTTCTACCAGTTTCTAATTTACACTGAACCAACGTTACATAAGTTAAACGTTCTAGCACTTTAAAATGTGTAACGGCGTGTTTACCGAAGTCGCCTTCTGGAAAAACATCCATTTGCAAACGATTTTTAAAACTACGCCCGATATTTCCTACAATCTTTCCTTCATCTTCTTCAATATTTCCCCAAGCCAACGCATAATACAAACGTTCTGTGGTTCTGTCATAAAATTGTTTAGATAAATGTGCCATTGCAAATTCTGTTTTTGCAACTACTAACAACCCGCTAGTGTCTTTATCAATTCTATGCACCAAACCTGGGCGTTCATTAGAATTGGTTGGTAGATTTTCTATATGATGAATTAATCCATTTACTAAGGTTCCAGAATAATTTCCATGTCCTGGATGCACGACCATTCCTGCTGGTTTATTTACCACAATTAGCGTTTCGTCTTCAAAAACAATATTTAGAGGAATATCTTCTGCAACCAATAAATTTTCTGCCGGCGGATGCGCCAACACAACTCTTACAACATCGTTTGGTTTTACTTTGTAGTTCGATTTTACAGCAACATCATTCACTAAAACATTTCCTGCTTTAGCAGATTGTTGTATTTTATTTCGTGTTGCATTTTCTACAAAATTCATTAAAAACTTATCTACTCTTAATGGCTCTTGACCTTCACTAGCAGTAAACCTAAAATGCTCGTATAATTCTTCGTTTTCCAACTCTTTATTTTCTTCCTGCATCTAACTATTATTGTCTTTTTTATTGATAAAAATTATGATCAAAAAGACCATCAATTACTGATAACTGAATTTACTTTTTTCCGTCTCCTAGAATCAAATCTATTACCGAGTTTTTTGGTAGCTTATCTCCCGGCTTTAAACTCTTTCCATTGTGTTTCATTCCTCTTACAACATCTCTACCAATATCTGGAACATAAGAAAATTCTTCTCCAACTCTAAACTCAATAGAAAGTAAATGTGTAATTGCTTGTCTTTTTGTTCTTCCGTTTAAGTCTGGCAACACAACATCGTTATATTTAGATGGATTTACAGTCAAATAAATTTTTCTCTTTTCTTTTACAAAATCTCCAGCTTCAGGGTCTTGCTCAATGACCGATTTATTAAGGTACTCTGGATTGTATCTAGTGGAATCTATTACTATAAAAGCTAAATTTAATTCTTGTAGCTTAGTAGCAACTTCTGTCAATTCCATTTTATGGAAATCCGGAACTTCAATTTTTTGATCGTGATTGGTTATGAAACCAAACCACCATTTTAATCCAAAAACTAACATTAAAGTTACAAATATTGCAATTGCAACTTGTTTAAAAAAAGAGGTACTTTTAATAAATTTCAAAACACTCATGATCAATTTTTTAATAACAGCAAAGATATAAAACCAAACGTTAGTCTTTCTATTTATATTTTGATAAATTTGTTACTACATTTTTAATTTTTACAATGAAAAAAAACGTTGCAATAGTGATGGGAGGTTTTTCCTCCGAAGTAAACATATCATTAGATAGTGGTGCTGTTGTTTACAAAAATTTGAATAGAGAAAAATACAATCCGTATAAAGTTCATATTTTAAAAGAAAAATGGGTGGTTGTTGACGATTCGAATGCAGAACATCCAATTGATAAAAACGATTTTTCTGTAACCATCAACAAAACCAAAATCACTTTTGATTGTGCTTTTAACGCCATTCATGGTGCGCCAGGAGAAAATGGAGAACTACTAGCGTATTTTAAATTAGTAGGAATCAAACATACTTCTGCGCCTTTTTATCAAATGGCATTAACCTTTAACAAAAGAGATACTTTAAGTGTTATAAAATATTACGGAATTCCTGCCGCTGATTCTAGTTATTTAAATAAAGGTGATGTAATTAATACCGATAAAATTATTGCAAAAGTTGGTTTACCTTGTTTTATAAAACCAAATAATGCTGGTTCTAGTTTCGGAATTTCAAAAGCATATTCTGCTGAAGAAATTATTGCAGGAATAGAAAAAGCATACAAAGAAGATTCTGAAATTTTAATAGAAAGTTTTTTAGACGGACCAGAAGTTTCTGTTGGTGTAATTCAATACAAAGGAGAAATCAAAGTATTACCAATTACAGAAATTACATCAGAAAATGACTTCTTTGATTACGAAGCAAAATACCAAGGAAAATCTCATGAATTTACTCCTGCAAGAATACCGGAAGCTGTTGCAGAAAAAGTGAGAGAGGTAGCAAAGAAAGTTTATCAAGTATTAAATATGAGTGGATTTTCTCGTTCAGAGTATATTTTAGTTAACGGCGAACCGCATTTCTTAGAAATGAATTCCGTACCGGGTTTAACTGAAGGTAGTTTATTACCACAACAAGCAAGAATAGCAAATATTGGCTTGTCAGAATTATTTGACAGCGTAATAGAAATGGCTCTAAATAAATAAAATATGAAAAAAGCAGTTTTTCCAGGTTCTTTTGACCCAATAACATTAGGACATATAGATATTATTAGAAGAGGAATTCCTTTGTTTGATGAAATTGTAATTGCAATAGGAATCAATGCCAAGAAAAATTATATGTTTACTATTGAAGAACGTAAAAAATTTATTCAGGATGCTTTTTTTGCTGAAGATAAAGTCTCTATTGAAACTTACACAGGTTTAACTGTTGATTATTGTAAATCTATTAAAGCAGATTTTATTCTACGTGGCTTGCGTAATCCTGCAGATTTTGAGTTCGAAAAAGCGATTGCTCAAACCAATAGAAAATTATCTGACATAGAAACTGTTTTTCTGTTGACCAGTGCAGAAACTTCTTTTATTAGTTCTTCAATTGTTAGAGACATTCTTAGAAATCACGGAGACGCTTCTAGTTTATTACCAAAATCTGTATCAGATTCTATTAATAAAAAATAAATTTCTAGCAAACAGCTTCTTCTAAAACATGTTGGTTCTCTTTCACAAAACCTTCCAATACCTTAAAGAAGTTTAGAATATCTTCTTCCGTATTTGTTGCGTTTATCGTAACAAATCTAACAAAAGTATCTTCATTAAAATCTCCAAACCCAACAACTGTTATTTGATGCTCGTACAATAAAGTACACAATGTTTTAGGCTCAATATTTTTATAATTAAAGCAGACAGAAATAGAATCTTCATAACTATACAAGGTGTAATCTGGATGATTAGCAACGTAATTTCTAGCAAAATCTGCTAAATCAAATTGTTGATCAACAATTTTCTCTAATCCGTTAGTTCCAACCGATTTCCACAATGTCCAGAATTTTAATGCATCATTTCTACGTCCACATTGAAAAGAAGTTTTTCCTAAATTAAAATCGTCTCCATCTGTTTGATATAAATAATCAGCGTCATTGCTAAAAGAATCGTGCAAATGTTTTTTATCTTTTACCAAAATAAGAGAACATGTCAAAGGCGTTCCAATCATTTTATGAGCATTGTAACTAAAAGAATCTGATCTTTCAATTCCTTTTAATAAATGCCTTTTTGCATCACTAAATATAACAGAACCACAATAGGCTCCATCTACATGCAACCAAATAGTATATTTTTCTGTAATTGTAGCAATGGCATCAATAGGATCAAAAGCTCCCAACACAGTTGTTCCAGCTGTAACATTTACAAAAGCTGGTATCAAATCATTTTGAATATCAATTTTGATTTGTTCTTCTAATTTAGCTGGAATCATACGTCCTTTACTATCAGCTTCTATATAACGAACATTGTTTCTTCCCATTCCAGCAAAACTAGCATTTTTTGCATTCGAATAATGAGACTCTTTAGAACTATACATCACCAAAGGCTTCGTCATTCCGCTTTCTCTACAACTCGGGTCTTTCGCATCTCTAGCCATAACCAAAGCCATGTAATTACTCATGGATCCGCCAGTTGGGAAAGTTCCATTACTTTGGGGTCCATAACCAATCATATCACAAGATTGTCTAATAATTTCTTGTTCTATTCCAACTTGTGGCCCAGCAACTTTATAAGTATACATGCTGTTATTTAACAAAACAGCCAATAAATCTCCTAAAACAGCTTTGGGTTGTCTTCCTCCAAATAATTGATTGAAAAATAAATTGGTCGCCGTTTTTGGTGTAGCAATAAGTACATCTTTCAATACTTTTTTAAATGAATCATCTACCATTGCCGTTTTGCTAAGCGACAAATCGATAGTATTATATAGAACATTTGAATCAATACGTTTTGCAACTGGATGATTTTCTTCTTCATTTAATAAAACTTCAACTAGCTCATTAAAAAGGATTAAATCATTACTTAATTCAGACATATTTTTTTGTTATTTTTTGTTGTTGATTGATGAATCTCATTAACATTATCATAAGACATTTCCTTATTAATAAATTCATTCTTTTCTGAATCGTACACATTACAATTCTTAATTGGTTTTGCGTATAAGTGCAAAGTCATGCTTCTTTTATTCGATCGATTTTCTAGATTATGAAATCCCATAAAATCTATCATGTACCCAACATCTCCAGGCTTAATGTTTGTGGTTTTGACAATATCTAATTCTCCATTCTTATTCTCTGTGTAGACATGTTCTCTAAACTCTCCTTCTACAAAATACACCCAACATTCTTCTCCTCCATGATCATGAATTGCTGTAACTTGTCCTTTCTCCCAACAAAGTAAAATCAGCTCAAAGTCTTCATTTTCTGCAATACAATTCCGAGTATAACAAGTTCCTGACCATGTTGCATGTTTTTCAAACTCTGCAATTGGCAGTTCCATAGATTTTAAAATAGTAGTGTACTTTGCCCTCTCCTCTTCATCTAAAACTAAAATAAGCTCTGATAACGTTTGTAATGAATTTTGTGTGCTTTTTGTAGACTCCAATGAGTTTTGAGTATTTTTTGTATTAATTCAAAGGAAAGACCTCTGTTTTTAGCATTATTGCTAAGATACCTTTTTAGAATCCGTTAAACGAATAATTCAGAAAAAATGCTTTTTTAAAAAAGTTAAATTCGATTAAATTCTATGCATTTTTTAAAAAAGTAGTAACTTAGTGAACACAAAAAAAATGAACCATTTGAAAACACTCACAATCAACGGAAAAAGCCACAATTTAGAAGCGCAAGATGATATGCCTTTGTTGTGGGCAATTAGAGATATTATTGGATTAACAGGAACAAAATATGGATGTGGGGTTAGTCAATGTGGCGCGTGTTCTATTTTAATTGATGGAGATTTAGTTCGCTCTTGTAGTTTACCTGTAAGTTATGGCGTTGGAAAACAAATTACAACCATAGAAGGAAAAACAGACAATTTAGAGGTTCTGAGAAAAGCTTGGGAGGAAATCAATGTTCCACAATGTGGCTATTGTCAATCTGGACAGTTAATAGCGGCAACCGCTTTATTAGATAGCAATCCAGACCCAACTAATGAAGATATAGATATTGCTATGAGTGGCAATATTTGTAGATGCGGAACATATCCGAGAATCAGAAAAGCAATACATACAGCAGTTAAACTTAAAAACAAATAGATATGGAAGATATACAAAATATGAGCCGTAGAAGTTTTGTAAAAGTTTTTGGCTTAGCTTCAGGAGGATTAATTATAGGGTGTCAATTCTCATCAGGTAAAGAAATTATTAGAATTGATGACGGAACCACTTTTAATCCAAATTTATTTGTTCAATTAAAAAAAGACGGAAAATTAATTTTGGTTTGCTCTCGTTCAGAAATGGGACAAGGAATTAGAACTTCGTTAACTTCTGCAATTGCAGATGAAATGGATGCCGATTGGGAATATGTTTCTGTAGAACAAGCAACTGGAGATAAAAAATTTGGAAATCAAAATACCGATGGTTCTCGTAGTGTAAGAACTATTTTAGAACCGATGCGTAAAATGGGCGCTACTGCAAAAGCAATGTTAATTAGTGCTGCTGCAAAAAAGTGGCAAGTTCCTGAAACAGAGTGTAAAGCTGAAGTGCATTATGTAATTAATAAAAACAATAACGAAAAATTATTTTTTGGAGATTTAGTTGAAGATGCAATGCAAGTTGAAGTTCCAACAACTATTACTTTAAAAGACAAAAAAGACTTTAAATATATTGGTAAAACCTTAAAAAGTATCGATATCAATCAGTTTACTCATGGCTCAGCGATTTATGGTTTAGATGCTCGATTACCAAACATGAAATTTGCTGTTATAGCACGTTGCCCATCAGCTTTTGGAACTGTAAAAAATTTTGATAAAAACGATGCTCTAAAAGTTGCTGGTGTTTTAGATGTTGTAGAATTAGAACAAGTAAAAAAACCTTTCGGAATGTTTGGTGGAGTTGCAGTAATCGCAACAAATACCTGGGCAGCAATACAAGGAAGAAATAATTTAGAAGTTACTTGGAATAAAGGTAAAAATGGACAATACGATAGTAAAAAGTACATGCAAAAAATCACCAATCGTGTTCATAATAAAGCGAAAGTTGTTCCGCCTACAAGTGGAAATGTAAATTCAGCATTTTCAAAAGCTTCTCAAATTGTTGAAGCAACGTATCAATTACCACATTTAGCACATGCGCCAATGGAAACTCCAAACGCTTTGGCCTGGGTTCATGATGGTAAATGTGAAGTTTGGGCTCCATTACAAGATCCTCAAACTGCGAGAGCTGATGCAGCTGCATATTTAGGAATAGAAGTAGAAGATGTAACCATTAACGTTACTTTTTTAGGTGGTGGATTTGGAAGAAAGTCAAAACCAGATTTTGTCAATGAAGCTGTTGCATTATCTAAAAAAATGAATGCTCCAGTTCAAGTAGTTTGGACGCGGGAAGATGACATTCAACACAGTTATTATCACACAACAAATGCACAATATTTAAAAGCTTCGTTAGATAAAAATGGAACTGTAACCGGTTGGTTGCACAGAACAGCTTTTCCAAGTATCAACTCTACCTTTATGCCAATGGCAAATTATGCTGCTGGCTGGGAAATTGGTCAAGGAATGAATAACAATCCGTTTGAAATTGAAAATACAAGGTATGAAAATGCCAAAGCAGAAGCATATGTTAGAATTGGTTGGTTGCGTTCCGTTTGTGCTATTTTTCATAGCTTCGGAATCAATTCTTTTATTGATGAATTGGCAGATAAAGCAAAAAAAGATCCGTTACAATTTAAACTAAATTTAATAGGAAAAGATAGAATTAGAGAAGAAAACTCTCCACATCCACTAAACACAACACGCTTAAAAAACGTGATGAATATCGCAGCTAAAAAAGCTGACTGGGGAAGAAATTTACCAGAAGGGCATGGATTAGGAATTGCTTTTTATTATAGTTTTTATAGTTATGTTGCAACGGTTGTTGAAGTTTCTGTAATGAATGACAAAGTAAAGCTTCATAATATTTGGACTGTTTTAGATTGTGGAATGGTCTTAAACAAAGACAATGTGCTCAACCAAATGGAAGGTGCAGCAGTTTTTGGAACCTCAATTGCATTACATGGAAAAATTACCGCTAAAAATGGCGGAATTGAACAAAGCAATTTCCATGATTATAAAATGGCAAGAATGAATGATATTCCGCCAATAGACGTAACAATTGTAGAAAATGATGAAGCTCCAACTGGAGTTGGTGAACCTGGAGTTCCGCCAGTTGCTCCTGCAATTACAAATGCTATTTTTAACGCAACCGGAAAACGTTATAGAACCTTGCCTTTATCTGATCATGGTTTGGTATAATTTCAACACAATGTCATTTCGAGTGATTTCCTTTCGGATTGAGCGCAGTCGAAATCAAATAAAATAGTATCGAGAAATCTTTAATAGTTCTCGATACAAATTTCCTTTTTCACCAAAAAATAAATTCACTCGAGCTGACAAACTTTACATGAAAAAAGAATCAATTCTTATTATTCTTGCTGGCGGAAAATCTTCACGAATGGGGTTTCCAAAAGGCTTATTAGCGCACAATAATACTTTTTGGCTACTTTCTCAAATAGAAAATTTTACTGGAGATGAAATTTATATTGGCTTAGGATTTGATTATCAAAAGTACTTTGATGCTATTCCGTGGTTACAGAAAGCTATTGAAAAGCCACAAAATTATCAACAAAATAAAGTAAACGTTGTAATTAATAAAACTCCCGAATTCGGATTATTTTCTACATTACAATCTGTTTTAAAAACTCTCAACAACAGTCTGACTAACAAAGATGTTTTGATATTACCAATTGATGTTCCGCTGCCAAAACCACCCGAGTTAGAAAAAATTATTCTAAAAGAAAATAAAATTGTAATTCCGACTTACAAAAACAAAAATGGACATCCTGTTAAATTAGCTTCAATATTTTGGAAATCGCTTTTAGAATTGAATGTTTCTGATGATGATTCAAGATTAGATGTACAAATCAAAAAAAGAAATGCATCAGAAATTTCATTTGCAGAAATTAACAATGCATCTATTTTAAAAAATTTAAACACGCCAAAAGATTGGCAAGAATTTTTATTGAACTCTAAAATGTCCTTTTGAGTAAAATGAAAGATCTTTTTTAATGAGATTCTTCACTTTGTTCAGAATGACAAAACTTAAAATTTATATTCTGATAATGATTTTGTAAAGTCTTCTGGGTTTGCTGCCAAATGATAACGTGGATCATCAATTGCTTCTTCTATAATTCGTGAAAAAATTGGACTTGATTTATACAATAACACTTTACAGTCTTCACTTAAATGTTTTAAAACAATAGATTTTCCTTCTGCTTGATATTTTTCTACCAACGCAAAAATTGCTTCAATTGCAGAATGATCACTAACCCTTGCTTCTACAAAATCAATTTCTATATGTTGTGGGTCATTTTTTACATCGAACTTTTCATTAAATGCGGAAATACTCCCGAAAAATAAAGGCCCCCAGATTTCGTATACTTTTGTTCCGTCTTCTTTAATGCGTTTTCTTGCTCTAATTCGTTTTGCATTTTCCCAAGAAAAAACCAAGGCGCTTACAATAACTCCTGCTAATACTGCAATTGCTAAATCGAAAATCACCGTTATCCCAGAAACCAACACCAACACAAAAACATCTGTTCTTGGTATTTTATTTAAAATTCTAAAACTAGACCATGCAAAAGTTCCGACTACTACCATAAACATTACTCCAACTAACGCTGCAATTGGAACTCGTTCTATATATGACGAAGCAAAAACAATGAAAACCAACAACATTACTGCTGCGGTAACCCCTGATAATCTTCCTCTTCCACCACCTTTAATATTTATTATTGATTGCCCAATCATTGCACAACCACCCATTCCTCCGAACAATCCAGTGATAATATTTGCACTTCCTTGCGCAACACATTCTTTATTTGTATTCCCTCTTGTTTCAGTTAAATCATCAATTAAATTCAAGGTCATTAAAGACTCTATTAATCCGATTGCTGCTAAAATTAATGCGTATGGAAAAATGAATTTCAACGTTTCGAAATTCATTGGGATGTTAGTAAACGTTTCTAAATGTAATGTTGGTAAACTGCCTTTTAAACCTTCTCCTCCACCATCTTTAATAAATGAACCAACCGTTGCTACACCATCTAAATTTGAAAAAATAACGATTCCTGTAACAACTAATATTCCAATTAAAGCTTCTGGCAACTTCTTGGTTGCTTTCATTTTTGGCAAACCCCACATAATTAACATCGTCAAAAGAACTAAACCAATCATGTAAAACATACTATTTCCTTCTAACCAAACTTTTTCACCATTCACTGTTGTTTTAAACATGCCTAATTGCGACAAGAAAATTACAATTGCCAATCCGTTTACAAATCCCATCATCACTGGATGTGGAATCAATCGAACAAATTTACCTAATTTAAAAACTCCTGCAGAAACTTGTATAATTCCCATTAAAATTACGGTAGCAAATAAATAGTACAATCCTAAGTTTTCATCAGGATTCCCCATTGCATTACCTTCAGAAACTAAACTTACTATAACAACAGCCAAAGCTCCTGTTGCTCCTGAAATCATCCCTGGTCTTCCACCAAAAATCGAAGTGACCAAACCAACCATAAAGGCAGCATACAATCCTACTAAAGGATCAACTCCTGCAACAAATGCAAAAGCAACCGCTTCTGGTACTAAAGCTAATGCAACTGTAATTCCTGATAATACATCATTCTTTACATTTTTAACTCTTTTTCTAATAAATTCAGTCATGGTTTATGTACTTTTTGAAGTCGGCAAATATAGGTTTTATTTTAAACTTATAGCTGCTTATAAGAATCTAGAACTAACTTAATATTTGCATACGTATTTTGCATTGCTTCATTAACTTGAGCTTTATTTTTAAATTCTACTTTGGTAATTCCTTCTTCTAATTGTGGAGTTAGTTTTTCTTGAAAATCTGTTTTCATTAAAAACCAATGTGTTATTTTTAGTTGCATAATATCATCCATAAAAAACAAATGATAAGTAGTAATTAAGGGGTTTATTATAATCAAACCATTTACACCGCATTCCTCTTCTACTTCTCTAACAGCAGTTTCTTCTATTGTTTCTCCTTCTTCTATTCTCCCTTTTGGCAAGTCCCAAATTCCCAATCGTTGAATAAAAAGTATTTCTTTATTTAGATTTAAAACCAATCCACCCGCAGCATAAACCACTTTAAAATGTTCCTTAAAAGCTTTCCAATCTCTCTCTAAATTAGCACAAAATAAATTCACACCTTTAGAGTTACCTCTTTTTAGTTTGTGCAAAATTTCATCCACAACAACATCTTTAAAAATGTAAACACGATAATTATTGTTCTTTTTTAATGAATCTGTTAAAATAATTGGCTTATCATTTACAAAAACTTTATACATTTGTGGCATGATTTTAAACAAAGATACTGCTAAAAAAACAGCTGAATTTTTATTGCAAATAAAAGCGATAAAGTTAAGCCCTTCAGAACCATTTAATTGGGCTTCTGGGTGGAAATCTCCAATTTATTGTGACAACAGAATAACCTTATCTTTTCCTTCGGTTAGAAATTTTTTAAAAGTAGAGATTGCTAAATTAGTTGAGCAAAAGCATGGAAAACCAGATGTTATTGCTGGTGTTGCTACAGGCGCAATTGCGATTGGTGTTTTAGTTGCTCAAGAATTAGGTGTTCCGTTTGTGTATGTAAGACCAGAAGCTAAGAATCATGGTCGTAAAAATCAGATTGAAGGCCAAATAGAAAAAGGTCAAAATGTAGTTGTCATTGAAGATTTAATTAGCACCGGAAAAAGTAGTTTATTAGCAGTTGAAGCTCTAAGAGAAGCCGATGTTAACATCAAAGGAATGGTTGCTATTTTTACCTACGGATTTGAAATTGCTGAAAACAATTTTAAAGAAAACGATGTGGCATTAACTACTTTGAGCAGTTATGAATATTTATTAGAACAGGCACTAGACAGCAATTATATTTCAGATAAAGAATTAAACACACTACAGAATTGGAGAAAAAATCCAAGTGAATGGAATCAATAACATAAATTATGAATTTAGAAAGCACAAAAGTAACTGTTGCAAAATCTTCAAAAGAAGTTTTTGAGTTTTTAATTAATCTTAAAAACTTTGAGCAATTAATGCCGGAAAACACTCAGAAATTTAAAGTTGATGGAGATTCCTTTTTATTTGCTTTAAAAGGAATGCCAGAAATAAGATTGGTATTAAAAGAAAAAACAGCAAATTCTAACATCACTTTAGGTGCAGCAAGCAGCAAATTACCATTTACTTTATCTGGAAACATTACCGAATTAGCTGATGATAAAAGTGAAGTTCAATTAAACTTTATTGGAGATTTTAATCCAATGATGGCAATGATGGTTAAAAAACCATTAACCAAATTTATTGAAGTTTTAGCTGAAAATATTTCTAAACTTTAAGCGAAAGAAATCTCTTTAATTCCGAATTCTTCAATTGAATCGTTTTCTAATTCAATTTTAAGTTTACCAAAAGAAGAAACGCCAATAATTTTACCCATAAATAAAACACCTTTACTATTTTTAAACATAGTCGGGGTATTTTTTTTATACAAATGTTTTAAATAATTTTTCTTTAAAACATTCGTAGAAGTATTTGTTATGTAAGAAGTTTGAGTTTTTAATTCAGTAATTAATTGAATTAGAAACTCATCAAGATTAACTTCTGCATTTGTTTCTTTTAAAATAGAAGTTGCATTAAAATTAACTGGGAAATTTATTTGATTTACATTTAATCCAATGCCAATAACAGAATACTTAATTTCGTTCTTCTGTATGACATTTTCTACCAAAATTCCACATATTTTTTTATTTAATGACAAAATGTCGTTTGGCCATTTAATTGCTAGTTTCGGTATTTTATAGGTATTTAACACGTTTACTATTGCAATAGAAACAGCATAATTAACTAAAACTTGTTTCGCTACAGAAAAAGATTCAAACCGAATAAACACACTACATAATAAGTTTTTATTAGCTTCAGAAAGCCAACGAGTTCCCATTTGCCCTCTTCCTTTTGTTTGCTCTTTAGTAACAAGAACTGTGTGGTTTTCTAGCGATGAAGAATGCGCCATTTCTTTTAAAAAAGAATTGGTAGAATCGATGGCATTAAGTTTGATTACCTTCATTTGTTAAAAATTCTACAAACATGTAGATTATAGCGCAAAATAATCATAAAAAAACAATAACTTTGTTTTAAATATTAAAGAATTTTAATGACCATAAAAAAAATAAACACAGACGAGTTAATTGCTGAAATAATTAAAGGAATTGATGATGTAAAAGGGGAAAATGTTCAACTATTAGATTTAAGAGAAATTGAAAATACAGTTTGCGATTATTTTATTATTTGTTCAGGAAGTTCTAACACACAAGTTAAAGCCATTTCTGGCTCAATTCAAAAAGTCGTTAGCAAAAGTTTAAAAGACAAACCATGGCATATAGAAGGAGAAGTAAACGCTGAATGGGTTTTAATGGATTATGTGAATGTTGTAGTTCATGTTTTTCAAAAACAAATTAGAGAGTTTTACGACATAGAAAGTCTTTGGGGCGATGCTAAAATAACAACAATTAGTCCAGCCAATTCATAAATAGCATAGAAAATTAACACATGAGTGATTCTAAAAAAAATAATAAAACAAACATGCCCAAGTTTAATTTTTACTGGGTTTACGGAGCAATATTTGTTCTTATAATTGCATTTCAGTTTTTAAATTCTGGCGACGCAGCTTCTAAAATTATTTCAACAAATAAATTTTCTGAAGTTTTAAATAGCAACGACATTAAAGAAATAATTATTGTTAACAGAAGTACTGCGCAAATTTACCTTACAGATGTTGCATTAAATAAGGAAGCATATAAGAAGTACAAAAAAACAACTGTTTTCAATCAAAAAGCACCTGCTTTTTCTTATGATTTCGGAGATTTACAGAATTTTGAAAATCAGCTTTCCGAAGCTAGAAAAACAAACAACTTAGATTTTGATCAAAAACACATAGAGCAAACTAGTTTTATGGATCAAATTTTCGCATTTCTACCATTCATTATTTTAATCGCTATTTGGTTATTTTTCATGAAAAGAATGTCTGGCGGAGGAGCTGGCGGAGGTGGCGGTGGTCAGATTTTTAATATTGGTAAATCGAAAGCAAAACTTTTTGATAAAGACACTAAAGTTAAAACCACTTTTAAAGATGTTGCAGGATTAGTAGGCGCAAAAGAAGAAGTGCAAGAGATTGTAGATTTCTTAAAAAATCCAGAAAAATATACAGCCTTAGGAGGTAAAATTCCAAAAGGAGCATTATTGGTTGGATTGCCTGGAACAGGAAAAACCTTATTGGCAAAAGCTGTTGCTGGTGAAGCGGGTGTACCCTTTTTCTCTTTATCTGGTTCAGATTTTGTAGAAATGTTTGTTGGTGTAGGAGCTTCTCGTGTTAGAGATTTATTTAAACAAGCTGCACAAAAATCGCCTTCAATTATTTTTATTGATGAAATTGATGCTATTGGTAGAGCTCGTGGAAAAAACAGTATGACTGGTGGAAATGATGAACGCGAAAACACGTTAAATCAACTTCTAACAGAAATGGATGGTTTTGGTACAGATGTAAATGTAATTGTACTTGCTGCAACAAACAGAGCTGATGTTTTAGACAAAGCTTTAATGCGTGCTGGTCGTTTTGATAGACAAATTTATGTTGATTTACCAGACATTAATGAGCGTAAAGCAATTTTTGAAGTACATATAAAACCATTAAAACTTGCTAAAAATGTAAATATTGAATTTTTAGCACAACAAACTCCAGGTTTCTCTGGTGCTGATATTGCAAATATGTGTAATGAAGCTGCTTTAATTGCTGCCAGAACTGATAAAAAAGCAATTGAGCATCAAGATTTCCTAGATGCAGTTGATAGAATTGTTGGTGGTTTAGAAAAGAAAAACAAAGTAATTACTCCAAAAGAAAAGGAAACAATTGCATATCACGAAGCTGGTCATGCAACTGTAAGTTGGATGTTAGAACATGCAGCGCCTTTGGTTAAAGTAACAATTGTACCAAGAGGACAATCTTTAGGTGCAGCTTGGTATTTACCAGCAGAAAGAATGATTGTTCAAACAGAACAAATGCTTGACGAAATGTGTGCGACTATGGGTGGTAGAGCTGCAGAAAAAGTTATGTTTAATAAGATTTCTACAGGAGCTTTAAGTGATTTAGAAAAAGTAACTAAACAAGCTAGAGCGATGGTTACAGTATACGGTTTAAATGAAGAAGTAGGTAATATTACATTTTATGATTCTTCAGGGAATGATGCTTTTGTAAAACCTTACAGCGAAGAAACTGCTAAAAAAATAGACAAAGAAATTTCTAAAATGATTGAAGCTCAATACCAAAGAGCTGTAGAGTTATTAGGAGCTAATAAAGAAAAATTAACTATTCTTGCC
>JBLHOD010000011.1:0-15128 GCA_047622545.1 Polaribacter sp.
CTACTTACATTTCCGTTTATTTGTACTTTATCTTTTATAAGTTTTGTGCCTTTTATTCGAATTGGCGGATACCCAACTTTATCTTCATAAGAAATTGTTGCGCCTAAATCTTGTAATGCATTTACCAAGATTTCTATCGGTCTGTTTTGCATTCTTTCAGAACCTGTTAACACGACTTCTCTTCCTTCTTGAATAGAAAAATAAGAAGTTAAAAATCGCATTGCTGTTCCGGCATGACCAATATCAATCAGTTCATCAATAGAATTTAAAGCTTTTTCTAAATACTTTGAGTCATCAGAATCTGATCTGTTTTCTATTTCTAAACCGTCAATTAACTGTGTCAAAATCAACAATCTATTAGATTCGCTTTTAGAACCAGAAATAGAAATTTCTGCCTTTATTTTTGTGTTCTTTGTTAATAAATGAAAAATCAAAATTGTATTCGTTAAAAATTTGTAATTTTAGAAGCTAATAACCAAACTAACTCTTATGAAAAAAATTATTTTATTTGTGGCAATACTACTTATTGCAACTAGCCACAAAGTTAACGCACAAAATAATACTACCAAATTTTCTGAAGAAAATTATAGCGCTATTAAATGGCGAAATATCGGCCCTTTTAGAGGTGGAAGAAGTGCTGCTGTAACGGGTGTTTCTGGAAAATCAAACTTATTTTACATGGGTTCTGCTGGTGGTGGAGTATGGAAAACTACAGACGCAGGGAATTCTTGGTCTAATATTTCTGATGGATTCTTTGGAGGATCTGTTGGTTCAGTTGCAGTTAGCGAATGGGACAACAATGTAATTTATGTTGGAAACGGAGAGAAAACAGTAAGAGGAAATGTTTCTTCTGGAGACGGAATTTGGAAAACTGTTGATGCTGGAAAAACATGGAAACATATGGGATTACCAAATTCAAGACATATTCCTAGAATTAGAATTCATCCTAAAAATTCAGATATTGTGTATGCAGGAGTTATGGGAGATTTATATAAATCTTCTGATGAACGTGGTGTTTACAAATCTATAGACGGAGGAAAAACTTGGAGAAAAGTATTATTTTCAACTAAAGACGCTGGGGTAATTGATTTGGTTATCGACCCAAATAATGCACGTGTTTTATACGCAACAACTTGGGATATTCGAAGAACACCCTACAGTTTATCAAGTGGTGGAGACGGATCTGCATTGTGGAAAAGTACTGATGGTGGTGAAACTTGGAGCAATATTTCAAAAAATAAAGGCTTGCCAAAAGGAATGTGGGGAATTAGCGGTGTTACTGTTTCTCCTGTAAATTCTGATTTTGTTTGGTTATTAGTAGAAAACAAAGATGGTGGAGTTTATAAATCTGAAGATGCCGGAAAAACTTGGAAACTAATAAATAGCGAACGTAAATTAAGACAAAGAGCTTGGTATTATACTCGTATTTATGCAGACACAAAAGATGAAAATATTATTTACGTTTTAAATGTAAATTATCATAAATCGACAGATGGAGGGAAATCTTATAAAACATTTAATGCTCCACACGGAGATCATCACGACTTATGGATTGCTCCAGAAGACAATCAACGAATGATTATTGGTGATGATGGTGGCGCTCAAATTTCTTTTGATGCAGGAATCAATTGGTCAACTATGAACAATCAACCGACAGCACAGTTTTATAGAGTTGTAACCGACACTCATTTTCCGTATCGAATTTATGGTGCACAACAAGACAATTCAACGGTAAGAATTTCTCATAGAACTGGAGGGAGATTTATTACAGATAGAGATTGGGAATCAACTGCTGGAGGAGAAAGTGCTCATATTGCTGTAGATCCAAACAACAACGATATTGTATATGGTGGAAGTTACGGCGGTTTTTTAACTAGAGTAAATCATAAAACTGGAGAAGCTAGAGCAATTAATGTTTGGCCAGATGACCCAATGGGACATGGAGCAGAAGATTTTAAATATCGTTTTCAATGGAATTTCCCTATAGTTTTTTCTCCAAATCAAAAAAACAAATTATATGCTGCATCAAATCATTTACATGTAACATATAACGAAGGTCAATCTTGGGAAGTAATAAGTCCAGATTTAACTAGAAACGATCCGAAAACATTAGGCCCTTCTGGTGGACCAATTACAAAAGACAATACCGGAGTGGAATATTACGGAACTATCTTTGCCGTTGCAGAATCTCCAACAGAGAAAAATTTAATATGGACAGGTTCTGATGATGGTTTGGTTCATGTTACTAGAGACGGAGGGAAAAATTGGAAAAATGTGACTCCTAGAAAAATGCCAGAATGGATGATGATCAATTCTATAGAAGTAAATCCATTTAAAAAAGGAAGCGTTTATATTGTTGGTACAAAATACAAATCTGGTGATTATAAACCTTATATCTACAAAACAGAAAACTACGGTAAATCATGGGAATTACTGGTGAACGGAATTGCAAATGAAGATTTTACAAGAACACTAAGAGCTGATCCAAAACGTAAAGGTTTGTTATATGCTGGAACAGAAAGAGGAATGTATATTTCGTTTAATGATGGAGATAATTGGGAAAAATTTCAATTGAATTTACCAATTGTTCCAATTACAGATTTAGCAATTAAGGACGATAATTTAATTGCGGCGACACAAGGTCGCGCTTTTTGGATGATTGACGATTTGACACCACTTCATCAATTAACAACCAATACTGTAAAAGAAAAAATTACTTTATTCACACCCAAATCAAGCTATCAATTAAGTGGTGGAAATGGTAGAACTTCTAAAACTGAAGGAACTAATCATCCTGGTGGAGTTGCTGTATATTTTAATCTAAATGAATTTACTGAAAAAGACACTATTTCTTTGTCTATTTATGATGCAAATAAGAAATTTGTTCAAAAATTTAGCAATCATCCAAATACAAAAGAAAACGAGAAAAAGGTTTCTATCGAAAAAGGTAGCAATGTTTTTTATTGGAATATGATGTATCCTGATGCAACAAAAGTAAAAGGAATGATTTTATGGTGGGCTTCTTTAAACGGACCAATGGCATTGCCAGGGAACTATACGGTGAGTTTAAATGCAAATAAAACTACTTTAGAAAAACCTTTTACCATTTTGAAAAATCCAGTTTCTGAAAACTCTTTGGCTGATATGAAATTGCAATTCGATTTTATCAACGATATAAATATTAAGATATCAGAAATTCATAAAGCGTTGATCAATATTGGTAACGTAAAAGATCAAATTAAAACGTTAAAAAGTGCTATAAAAGACAAACAAAAAAACAAAGCATTATTGTCTTTTGCTGATGAATTGACCAAGAAAATTATAAAAATTGAAACGGCTTTGTATCAAACAAAGAGTAAAAGTGGTCAAGATCCGTTGAATTTTCCAATCAGATTAAACAATAAATTAGCGCATTTAAACTCGCTAACAAGAATGGGAACTTACAAACCAACTGATCAAGCAATTGCGTTTAAAAAAGAAATCACTAAAGATATAGATACTGAATTATCTAAGTTATATGTGCTTTTTAACAACGATGTTAAACAGCTCAATCAGAAAGTAAAAGACAGTAAAATTGATTTAATTCAATTGGATAAGTAAAAAAAAAGAGGCTTTTTAAAAAGCCTCTTTTTTTTATGATTTATTTTGTTCTTTTAAGTGCTACAAAGAGCGCATAAAAATAACTGATGATTATTTTTAATGCGAAGAAGCGTTGCCATTTTCCATCAGCAAAATTGATTTCATTTACTTTCGCAAAATCGCCTGCAAAAATCTCTTGCCAGCTATTCATAAATAAAGAAATAACGGTAACCAATATAAAAAAAGGAAACGCTATTTTAAATACGTTACTCCAAAAACCTGGAGATTTTATTTTCTCTAATAATGTCATTATTGTAGTTTTTTATTGTTGTGATGTCTATCGTGATCACGTTTGGTTTTTATCTCTAATTTCTTGTCAAAAGCTGCTTGTAAATCAACTCCCGTTTGGTTTGCCAAACACAAGGTAACAAACAAAACATCTGCTAACTCTTCTCCTAAATCTTTCGTTTTATCAGATTCCTTTTCGCTTTGTTCTCCATAACGACGTGCAATAATTCGTGCAACTTCTCCAACCTCTTCCGTTAATTGCGCCATGTTGGTTAGTTCATTAAAATAACGAACGCCATGATTTTGAATCCAATCGTCAACTTGCTTTTGTGTAGTTTTTATTCCCATGAATATTGATTTTACTTTTGATTTTCAAAGATACAATTCTTTCTATATCTTTTGTTTAATGATATTGAATATGATAACTTAGCTCGATTATAAATCAAAAAAATGATTAGAAAATATAAAGAAGTTGAGATTCCGGTGTTATTAGAAATATGGGAAAAGGCAGCATTAATTGCGCATCCATTTTTGAGTGATGAATTTCATCAAATGGTAAAAGGTGCAATGAAAGACATGTATTTACCAAATTCTGATACGTGGATTTATGAAGAATCAGGAGCCATTATTGGTTTTATTGCGATGTTGAATAATGAAATTGGCGGTTTATTTGTTGATCCTAATCAGCAATCAAAAGGAATTGGAACTGCGCTTGTAAAACATATCAGTCAGTTTCACGACACCTTAGAGGTAGAAGTTTTTGAAGAAAATAAAATCGGGAAACCTTTTTATGAAAAATATGGTTTTAAAGTGATCAAAGAATATGTGATGAAAGAAACCAATCAGAACGTATTAAGAATGCAAAAATGATTTTAGAAAATCACAGAATAAAAAACAAAAGACAGTAAAAGGATTAAGTTCATTATTAATCAAAATTCCCTAAATTGCTATTTATTCTCAAAAGGAGAAATCTCTAACCCAAACTTAATTTTGATCGTATGAAATCTAACTACACTTTAAAAGCTATAATTTTATGTACTCTTTTTTTACAATTAAATAGTATAGCACAAGAAAGACATTATTATCAAACAGATTTTTCAATTCAAGATTTTCAAGAACGTAGAGCAAAAATATTCGACGCAATTGGAAACAATGGAATTGCTTTAATTCAAGGTGCTAGAAGTGTAGATGGCTTTGAAGCCTTTAGACAAACAAATACTTTTTATTATTTAACGGGGATAGAAACTGGCCATGCTTATTTGTTATTCAACGGAAAAAATAAAACCACAACCTTATACTTAACTCATAGAAATACCGGAAGAGAACGTAGTCAAGGAAAAATTTTATCCGCTGAAGATGCAGAATTAATTATCAAATTAACTGGCGTACATAAAGTAAAAGCAGTTGAATTTTTATCGTCTGATTTAGCTGGAACAGGATTGATAAAAGATGGCGTTCCGATTTTATACACGCCATTAAGTCCAGCAGAAACAGGAACAGATAGTAGAGATGAATTGGTTCACGGACATGCAAGAGCAGCTTCTGATCCTTGGGACGGGCAAGCTTCTAGAGAAGCACATTTTAAAAGATTATTAAACGAACGTTTTCCGCAGTTTCAAATCAGAGATTTATCTCCAACGTTGGATGAAATGCGTTTGATAAAAAGTGAGAAAGAAATTGACATCATTCGTAAAGCAACTCAGATTGCAGGTTTGGCAATTATAGAAGCGATGAAATCTACTAAAGCTGGTGTGTATGAATATCAATTAGCAGCGGCAGCAAAATATGTTTTTTATCAACATGATGCTCAAGGAGATGCATATCCGGCAATTATTGGAGGCGGAACAAATGCATTTATGGGACATTATTTTCATAAAACTGATGTATTAAAGAATGGTGATTTAGTATTAATGGATTATGCGCCAGATTATAAATATTACACAAGTGATGTTACTAGAATTTGGCCAGTAAATGGTAAGTTTAACAAGGCACAAACCGCATTGTATGAATATATTATTGCCTATAAAGATGCCTTATTCAAATACATAAAACCGGGTGTAACGTCTAATTATGTTTTAGACAATGCAGCTTCTGATATGAACACATATTTAAAAGGGAAAAAGTTTGCAAATCCTGCACATTTAAAAGCGGTGCAAAAAGGCGTAAAATTTAGAGGACACTTTCAACATCCAGTAGGAATGGGCGTTCATGATGTTGGAAGAGTTCGTGGTAATGTTGTTTTAAAAGAAGGCATGGTTTTTACAATTGATCCAATGATTTGGATTCCAGAAGAACGTTTGTATGTTCGTATTGAAGAAGTTGCAGTGGTTACTGCAACTGGCGTAGAAAACATGAGTGCTTTTGTACCAACAACGATTAAAGAAATAGAAAAAACCATGAAGGAAAAAGGAATTACAGAGTTTAGACCTGCAAAAGAATTGCCTTTGAAAAATTAATTGAAGAAGAAAAAAGGAGACCTCAAACAATTCAAATTTTTTTACCTGACGGTTCACCGACAAGTATAAAAGAAGCAGAAATTACAAATCGTTTAATTAAAGCTATTTTATTTCCAAGAAATAAAATACAAGAAGTTTCTAAACGTGAAATGGTTCATTATACGGGAGTATACTTTTTGTTTGGAAATGATGAAGAAGGAGTTAATCCAACGGTTTATATAGGAGAAGGAGAGAATTGTTTTAAAAGGATACAATCACATAATAGAAATAAAGACTTTTGGACACATTGCGTTATCATAACAACAAAAACAGATGAATACACAAAAACAGATGTAAAATTCTTAGAGCATTTTTGTTTGGAAGTTGCAACAAAAATCAATCGATATAAAACTGATAACGATACTGGTTCAAAAAAACCTTCTTTATCAGAAAGCCGAGAGTATGATTTACTCGATAATTTTGAAACTGCAAAAATTCTAATTGCTACTCTTGGTTATCCAATTTTTCAAGAAAAAAGAATTTCTAAAACTTTAAAAAATCTGTTTCAATGTAAAGGAAAAGATGCTTTGGCAAAAGGAGAACTTATTGATGATGGCTTTTTAGTTTTTAAAGGAGGAAAATGTACTTTAAAGGAAAGTAAAACAGCTGGAAATTGGATTATAAATATGAGAAATAAACTAATTGACAATAATGTTTTAAAAGAAGAAAATGGAGTTTATGTTTTTCAATCTGATTATATATTTAATTCCCCTAGTGCGGCTGCAGGAACAATCTTAGCTAGAAGAGCTAACGGCTGGATTGAATGGAAAAAGAATGATGGAAAAACTTTAGATGAACTTAAAAGAAGATAGTTACAACATTTTCAAAAACATTTCTCTAGAAATTTCTTTGGCACCTAAACTTGCCAAATGCTCATTATAAACTTGACAATCTATCAGTTTATACTTATGGTTTTCTACTAAATGAATAAATGCTAATTTAGAAGCATTACTAACCAAACTAAACATACTTTCTCCGCAAAAAACCCCATTTCCTAAATCAACTCCATATAAACCGCCAACTAAAATTTGTTTTTTAGAGTTGGTGTCATAAAACCAAACTTCTATAGATTTTGCAATTCCAATTTTATGTAAGTTGATGTAAGCTTGCTCCATATCATCCGTAATCCAAGTTCCAAAATCGTCATTTCTAAGAATGTGTTTGCAATTAAAAATCACTTCATTAAAAGCTGTATTTTCTGTAATTGTAAAATTCCCTTTTTTGATGATTTTTTTCATCGATTTAGACACTTTTAATTCATCAGAGAACAGTATCATTCTTTCTGGTGGACAATACCAAACAATTGGATCGTCTTCAGAAAACCAAGGAAAAATTCCGTTTTTATACGCAAGTTTTAAGCGCTCTACAGACAAGTCGCCACCCAAAGCAATCACACCTTCTTCAGATGCAGTTTCTGGTGCTGGAAATTCTAATTTTTCTGTGAGCCAAATCATATTCGCAAAAATAACAAATAAAAAAGCAGCCAATTGGCTGCTTTTTTATTCTCTTATTCTAAAATTTAGAAAGGTAAATCGTCTGGTTCATCAGATGTAGTCTTGTCAGCTGGTTTAAATTGATCAACTGGAGGTAAGTCTTGCGGCGCTGCAGCTTGCATTGCTTCAATTCTCCAACCTTGAATTGCATTAAAATATTTTGCAACTCCTTCAGGATTGATCCATTCTCTACCGCGTAAATTGATAGAAACTTTTACATCTTGTCCAACTGAATAGTTGTTTAATAAATCACATTTGTCTTGTACAAACTCAATCATAATCATTTGCGGATATTGCTCATCAGTTGTAACAACTACTTCACGTTTTTTAAATCCACTAGTACCAAAAGTTTGTGTTTCTCCAACTAATTTAATTTTTCCAATTACTTCCATATTCTCATTCTATTTTATTAAAAGTACTTTCCAAGCACTTTGCACATCGTTTCTCTCTAAAAAGTCTTTCGCAAATGTATGTTTTTTTGTGGTTTCTAACCCAATAAATTGCGGATTGACTTTTGCAAAGTTATCAACATTTTCTTGATTTGGCAATTGTTCTACATTTCCTAAAACGCCAAAATTATTCCCGGTTAAAACTTCACTTTCTCTAATTTCTGTAGGAATTGCATCTACTCCAATTCCCAATGTAGCAATTGGTTTTGGAATTTCGAAAAAACCTTCTTTTGCTCTAGAATAATAACTTCCGCCAGCTCTTGCAACCAAATCAATTTTATGTTGATCTATCGCTCCGTTTTCATCTAAAACAGCTTCATTAATGTGTAACTTAACAACTTCGCAAATAATTAAATTCCCAGCTCCACCTTCATTTCCTAAATGAATAATTTCATTTATTTTACATTCAAATTGTACTGGAGATTCTGCAACTCTAAATGGTTTTACTTTGTCAGATTTTAACATTGTAAAACCTGCTTTTTCAAATTCATTTACGCCTTTTGCATATTCTGTACTACTCAAAGACATTTGCTGAACAATATCATAATTCACCACATTAATCACCACTTCTTTCGTTTCCATTGCATTTTCTAACGTATGTTTTGTTGTATTTCCACGAACTCTGCGTGCTGGAGAAAAGATTAAAATTGGCGGATTTGCACTAAACACATTAAAAAAACTAAAAGGAGATAAATTCGGATTTCCTTCTGCATCAATTGTACTAGCAAACGCAATGGGTCTTGGTGCAATTGCGCCTAATAAATATCCGTGTAATTTACCAGTTGATATTTCTTTTGGATCTATAGAAATCATGTGTCAATTTATTTTGAATTGTAAATATACTATCATTTTATAAAATGTGTTATGTTATAATATAGATTATATTTGTAATAGATGACCTTTTTTAAAAATACCATTTTAACCAAACGAATAGTCATATTTGTTTTATTCGTTATTGTATCCTTAATTCTATGGAACACGTATATTTTCTTTCAAAAATTTAAACAAGAAGAACGGGCAAAGATGGAAATTTTTGCAACCGCAATAAAAGAATTAGCAACCAATCCAGATTTAAATGCAAACATTAATTTAGAAACAAAAATTTTTGAGAGCATTACCAATATTCCTTTAATTCAAGTTAATGAGAACGGAACTATAAAAGATTGGAGAAATTTAGATGCTTCTAAAACTAAAAATACTGAGTATTTAAAAAATCAATTGGCAAAAATGAAAAATCAAAATGCGCCGATTGAAATAAAATACGAAGGGATTACAGAATATGTGTATTATAGAGATTCTGATTTATTAGACAAACTCACCTATTACCCAATTGCATTAATTTTAATATTATTGCTGTTCTTAACCGTGATTTACATGCTGTTTTCCTCTAACAAAATTGCAGAGCAAAACCGTCTTTGGACAGGAATGGCAAAAGAAACTGCACATCAAATTGGAACACCTTTATCTTCTTTATTAGGATGGATTGCCATTTTAAAAGCAGAAAATATTAGCGAAAAATATGTTGATGAAATAGAAAATGATGTACATCGCTTAAACATCATTGCCAACCGATTTTCTAAAATTGGTTCTGCACCAGAATTGAAAAAACAAGACATTGTATCGATTACAAAAAAATCTTTTGAGTATTTAAAAAGCAGAAGTTCTAAACAGATTTCGTTTGAATTTATTTCAGAAAAAACCGAATTACTTTCTAATATAAATGTAGAATTATTTGGTTGGGTTATTGAAAACTTAGTTAGAAATGCCATTGATGCCATGAAAGGAAAAGGAAATGTTTCTCTAACCGTTTCTGAAAATAATAAATCAATAGAAATTACAATTACTGATACCGGAAAAGGAATTCCTAAATCACAATTTAAACAAATATTTAAACCTGGGTTTACTACAAAAAAACGTGGTTGGGGTTTAGGTTTGTCGTTGTCTAAACGTATTATTAACGAATATCATAACGGGAAAATATTTGTAAAAAAATCGGAACTTAATAAAGGAACAAGTATTCGAATTTTACTGCAGAAAGCTTAAAAATTACTAGCTATTTCACTAGCAAGTTTCACAAAATCTTCGTGCTGCATTTTTAGTTTCTTACTCGTGAAATTAATGTCTGAGATTCGATTAATCGGAATTAAATGTATATGTGCATGTGGAACTTCCAATCCAATAACGGTCATCCCTATTCTATTACAAACAATTGTTTTTTCTAATGCTCTTGCCACTTTTCGCGCAAAATTCATTAAACCCGTATAGGTTTCAGAACCTAAGTCAAACAACTTGTCAACTTCTATTTTTGGAATAACTAATGTATGCCCTTTTGCATTTGGATTGATATCTAAAAAAGCATAAAAATGTTCATCTTCTGCAATTTTATATGACGGAATTTCTTGGTTGATAATCTTTGTAAAAATACTACTCATAAAGCAATATAAAGGTTTTATCTTGAAATATCAATAATTTCAAATTTCATAACTCCGTTTGGAACTTGAATTTCTGCCGTTTCACCAACTTGTTTCCCTAGCAATCCTTTTCCTATTGGAGAGTTTACAGATAGTTTTCCATTTCTAACATCAGATTCAGAATCTGCAACCAACGTGTAAGTAAACTCCATTTTATTAGCCGTGTTTTTAATTTTAACCACAGAATGAATCAATATTTTTGAAGTATCTAACTGAGATTCATCAATAATTCTTGCATTAGAAACAACGTTTTTTAATTTGGCAATTTTAAATTCTAAATGAGATTGTTCTTCTTTTGCAGCATGATATTCTGCATTTTCACTTAAATCTCCTTTATCTCGAGCATCAGCAATTTCTTGTGTAACTCGTGGTCGTTCTGCATGCTCTAAATGCTCTAATTCTTCTTTTAGTTTCTTTAGCCCTTCAGGTGTATAATATGAAATGTCACTCATTATCGTATAGTTTTAAAATACAAAATCTCATTGCCTTTTTATAAGAATGAGATTCAATTACAAATGTACAAAATATTTGTAACTTGTGCTCGTTTAAAAGAGAACCTAATTTTTCTCAATGAAGAAATTTGTTTTTATTTTTTGTGCTTCCGTTTTTATTAATTGCACAAACCAGACCGACATAGCTGATTGTTTTCCAGGAGTCTCTATGTACGAAAGTATTGATTTGCAGAATCCAGAATTTATTGATTTGCAAGTTCCTACTGGTTCTGCTACAACAAATTTACGCACCAGAAATATTTTAATCATAAGAAGAAATACCACGTACCAAGCATTTGATCTAGAATGTCCAGAAAAAGATTGTACTTCTTCGATGGATTTTGATGGCTTAAAAATGACTTGCACTTGTAGTCAAAAAAAATACAATTCATTAAACGGCTCTCCTGACGACGGAAAAGGTTGTTTCGCTTTAGAATATAATGTTTCCCAAATAAGTTCTAGTTTTTTACAAATTAGTCACTAAAATCAACTCAACACAAGTTAAGATTGTTATTTTTGCACCAACAACTAAATCAGTAAAGTGAAAAATTATTTTTCTTCCGATTTTAAATTAGGCGTTTTAGGTGGCGGTCAATTAGGAAGAATGTTACTTGCCGAAACTCAAAAATACGATATTTACACAGCAATTTTAGATGCTTCATCTGAAGCTCCATGTTCTCAAATATGCAACGAATTTCATGTAGGAAACTTATTAGATTTTGATGCGGTTTATAATTTCGGAAAATTAGTGGATGTTTTAACCATAGAAATTGAGCATGTAAATATTGATGCTTTATATCAATTGGAAAAAGAAGGATTAAAAATTTATCCGCAACCATCAGTAATTGAAATAATTCAGCACAAAGGAAAACAGAAAGATTTTTTTGTAGAAAATAAGATTCCAACTTCACCTCATCAACGATTTGCAACAAAAAGCGAATTAAATACTGCTTTTGAAAACAATAAATTTCAAATTCCTTTTGTATGGAAATCTGCTCAGTTTGGATACGACGGAACTGGCGTAAAAGTAGTTCGTACTCAAAACGATCTTCAAAACTTAGCAGATACAGATTGTATTATTGAAGAATTAATTCCGTTTAAAAATGAATTAGCAGTAATTGTTGCAAGAAATGTTGATGGAGAAATTAGAACGTATCCTGTAGTAGAAATGGAATTTCATCCAGAAGCAAATCAAGTAGAGTATGTAATTTGTCCTGCTAGGATTAACCCTTCTGTTGCAAAAAAAGCAAGAGAAATAGCTTTAAAAGTAGCAGAATCATTTAAACATGTTGGTTTGTTGGCAGTAGAACTGTTTCAAACAGAAAATGACGAAATTCTAGTCAATGAAGTTGCACCAAGAACGCATAATTCTGGACATTATTCAATAGAAGCAAGTTATACAAATCAGTTTGAACAACATTTAAGAACCGTTTTAAATCTTCCTTTAGGGAATACCGATAGTAAAGTTGCCGGAATTATGGTAAATTTGGTTGGTGAAGAAGGTTTTTCTGGTGATGTAGTGTACGAAAATATTGAGAAAGTAATGCAAATTGATGGAGTTACTCCGCATATTTACGGAAAGAAAACAACAAAACCATTTCGTAAAATGGGACATGTAACAATTGTAGATACAGATATTGATAACGCAAGAAAAACCGCACAGAAAGTTAAAGAAACGATACGAGTCATTACAAAGTAATAAATTAAAAACCTGTCATTCCGCACTTGATGCGGAATCTCATAAAATAATAATCAAATAGATTCCTGCCTTCGCAGGAATGACAAATATAAAATTATGGTAGGAATAATAATGGGAAGCGATTCAGATCTTCCAATCATGCAAGAAGCAATCGATATTTTAGAAAGTTTTGACATTCAAATAGAAGTTGATATTGTGTCTGCGCATAGAACTCCAGAAAAATTAGTTGAGTATGCTAAAAACGCACACTTACGCGGAATAAAAGTAATTATTGCTGGCGCTGGCGGCGCAGCTCATTTACCTGGAATGGTTGCTTCTATGAGTCCGTTACCAATAATAGGAGTTCCTGTAAAAAGCAGAAATTCTATTGATGGTTGGGATTCTATTTTATCTATTTTACAAATGCCTGGCGGAGTTCCAGTTGCTACTGTTGCTTTAGATGGCGCAAAAAATGCTGGAATTTTAGCAGCGCAAATTATCGGAACTTCAGACAAGAATGTACTCGATAAAATTATTGCTTATAAAGAAGGTTTAAAGCTAAAAGTAGAACAGGCTTCTGATAGGGTGAAGAAATAGTTTTTATCTTTACATCTATGAAAAAGAAAACACTCACAATAATATTTATTGTATTTACAGTATTTTGCTATTCTCAAGATAAAAAAGAAGGAAATAAAATCTTCTTTGTAGATTTTTTTGTTGGAGGATCAACATATTCTAATGGAAATGTAAATAGTGGTTTATCAATAAATTTTCAAAACAATAAAGATTTATTTACCTTTAGAACAAGTAGTTCCAAAAAACTAGAAGATGATGCAGCCATAATTTTCTGGCTTCTTCCATTTTCGTTTTCAGAAACACCTAAAAATTCTCAAGAATATTCTTTTCTTTATGGTAAGAGATTTATTAAAAATGATTTTTCTTTTTCTACTTCTATTGGAGTTTCTTTAATTAAACACAATACAATTGACCCAATATTTGAAGAAGTTGGTTTTAGTGAAACTGCAATTGGACTTCCTTTAGAATTTAATCTTAGATGGTTTAGGGGGGATAAAAAAGTAAATAAACTTTTTGGGTTTATTCCTATAAGTAAAGAAACTGGATTTGGGGCTAGTAGTGGACTTAAACTTTTTGCAACAATTTCTAAAAAATCGTATATAGGTTTAGCACTCAATTTTGGATTTGGTTACTATAAAGATTACAAATAAATTATAGAATTTGTATCTTTGAATTTCTTACTTAATTCCAATAAATGAATCCACTTTTACAAGACTTTAATACAGCACCATTTTCTAAAATTTCTACAAAAGACTACAAACCTGCAATTAAAACTGCAATTGAAGAAACTAAAAAAGAAATTGACTTTATAGTTTCAAATCCAGAAGCGCCAACTTTTGAAAACACAACAGTTGCTTTAGATTTTACTGGCGAAAAATTAGGAAGAATTACAAGTATTTTCTTTAATCTAAATTCAGCTGAAACTAATGATGAAATTCAGAAAATAGCACAAGAAATTTCTCCTTGGTTGAGTGATTTTTCTAATGATATTAAACTAAATAAAGAATTATTTGAACGCGTAAAGTCTGTTTTTGATCAGAAAGAAAACTTAAGTTTATCTCCAGAACAAGACATGTTATTAGAAAAACAGTACAAAGGTTTCTCTAGAAACGGCGCGAATTTATCCGAAGAAAAAAAATCTGAATTACGTAAAATTGACACCAAATTATCAAAATTATCTTTACAATTTGGAGAAAATGTATTGGCAGAAACCAATGCTTTTGAAATGCATTTAACGAAAGAAGATGAAGTTGCTGGTTTGCCAGAAAGTGTAAAAGAAGCAGCACATCAATTAGCAAAAGAAAACGAAAAAGAAGGTTGGATTTTCAACTTAGATTACCCGAGTTATATTCCTTTTATGACCTATGCTAAAAATCGTGAATTACGAAAAAAAATAGCAATCGCTGCTGGTAAAAAAGCGTTTCAGGATAACAAATTCAATAATGAAAAAATTGTATTAACCATTGTAAAACTGCGTCATAAACGTGCAAATTTATTAGGTTACAAAACACATGCGCATTTTGTATTGGAAGATAGAATGGCAGAAACTCCAGAAAAAGTATTGAGCTTTTCTAACGAACTTTTACAAAAAGCAAAACCTGCTGCTCA
>JBLHOD010000012.1:0-15077 GCA_047622545.1 Polaribacter sp.
GGCAATCCTAAAAGATATCCCATTTTGTTAGGTAATGATCTAAAGTACCAGATATGAGCAACAGGAACTACCAAGTTAATGTGTCCTACTCTATCTCTACGTACTTTTTTTTCTGTAACTTCTACACCACATCGGTCACAAACGATTCCTTTGTAGCGAATTCTTTTATATTTACCACATGCACATTCAAAGTCTTTTACAGGACCAAAAATACGCTCACAAAATAAACCATCTCTTTCTGGTTTGTGTGTACGGTAATTAATTGTTTCTGGCTTTAACACCTCTCCTTTAGAAATTTCTAAAATAGATTCTGGAGATGATAATCCAATTGAGATTTTATTAAACTTTTTTACAGTGTACTTCTCGTTGTTTCTTGCCATGGTAATGGATTCGAATTAAAATTGTAAAAATGACCTCTAAGGAGGCTTCTAAATATATGATTGTCATCAAGCCAAAAAAGACTTGATGACATTTCACTGTTTGTTATTCTTCTAATTGAACGTTTAAACCTAAACCTTTCAGTTCGTGCATTAATACGTTAAATGATTCTGGTAAACCAGGTTCTGGCATTTCTTCACCTTTAACAATACTTTCGTAAGTCTTAGCTCTACCTAATACATCATCCGATTTTACAGTTAAGATTTCTCTTAAGATACTAGATGCACCGTATGCTTCTAATGCCCAAACTTCCATCTCTCCAAAACGTTGACCCCCAAACTGAGCTTTACCTCCTAATGGTTGTTGTGTAATTAATGAATAAGGCCCAATAGAACGCGCGTGCATTTTATCCTCAATCATGTGTCCTAACTTAATCATATAAATGATACCAACTGTTGCTGGTTGATCGAAACGTTTTCCTGTTCCTCCATCATATAAATAAGTATGTCCAAATCTTGGTACACCTGCATCATCTGTAATTTCATTGATCTGATCTAAAGATGCTCCATCAAAAATTGGTGTTGCATATTTAGTATTTAATTTTTGACCTGCCCAACCAAGAACAGTCTCATAAATCTGACCAATGTTCATACGAGATGGTACACCTAATGGGTTTAAAACGATATCAACAGGAGTTCCATCTTCTAAGAAAGGCATATCTTCTGCTCTAACAATACGAGCAATAATACCTTTATTTCCATGACGTCCTGCCATTTTATCACCAACTTTTAATTTACGTTTTTTAGCAACATAAACTTTAGCTAATTTTAAAATTCCGGCTGGTAATTCATCTCCTACAGAAATTGTAAACTTCTCACGACGTAAATTACCTTGTAAGTCATTTACTTTAATCTTATAGTTGTGAACTAATTCTCCAACAGATTTATTTAAATTCTTATCAGTAGTCCAAGATCCTTGTGTTAAGTGTGTATAATCTTCAACAGAGTTTAACATTTTTAAGGTAAATTTCTTTCCTTTTGGAAGTACTTCTTCACCTAAATCGTTAAATATACCTTGAGATGTTTTTCCACTAATTAACGCAAATAGTTTTTCAACCAATTGATCTTTTAAGATTTCGAATTTAGTAACAAAAGCACTTTCTAAAGCAATCATTTCTTCTTTATCTCTTGCTCTTTTCGTTTTATCTTTAACTGCTCTTCTGAATAATTTTTTATCAATTACTACACCTCTTAATGATGGAGAAGCTTTTAATGATGCATCTTTTACATCACCAGCTTTATCACCAAAAATTGCACGTAATAATTTTTCTTCCGGAGTTGGATCTGATTCACCTTTTGGAGTAATTTTCCCGATTAAAATATCACCAGGTTTTACTTCTGCTCCAATACGAATCATTCCGTTTTCGTCAAGATCTTTTGTAGCTTCTTCAGAAACATTAGGAATATCATTAGTTAACTCTTCAGTTCCTAATTTTGTATCTCTAACATCTAAAGAATATTCATCAATATGAATTGATGTAAAAATATCTTCACGAACTACTTTTTCAGAAATTACAATCGCATCCTCAAAGTTATACCCTTTCCAAGGCATAAAGGCTACTTTCATATTTATTCCTAAAGCTAATTCTCCTTTTTGTGTTGCATAACCCTCACAAAGAACTTGTCCTTCTGTAAGTCTATCACCTCTTTTAACAATTGGTTTTAGATTGATACAAGTACCTTGATTGGTTTTTCTAAATTTAATTAGGTTGTATGATACTTCATCAGAATCGAAACTTACCATTTTTTCTTCGTCAGTTCTATCGTACTTAATTGTAATTACATTAGCATCTACATATTCTACAATTCCTGCTCCTTCAGCATTAATTAAGATTCTAGAATCTTTTGCAACTCTACGTTCTAAACCAGTACCAACAATTGGTGATTGTGGTCTTAATAATGGAACTGCTTGACGCATCATGTTTGATCCCATCAACGCACGGTTGGCATCATCATGCTCTAAGAATGGAATTAAAGATGCAGAAATTGAAGCAATTTGATTTGGAGCAACGTCCATATAATCAACTTCATCTGGAGAAACTACTGGGAAATCACCACCTTCACGTGAGATAACTCTATCACCAACAAAATTCCCTTTTGCATCAATTTCTAAATTAGATTGTGCAAATTTCTTTCCTTCTTCTTCTTCTGCACTTAAATAAATGTGCTCTTGCTTAACATCTACGTTTCCTTTATCAACTTTTCTATATGGAGTTTCAATAAACCCTAAGTTGTTTACTTTAGCAAATACTGCTAAAGAAGAAATTAATCCAATGTTTGGTCCCTCAGGAGTTTCAATCGGACATAAACGGCCGTAATGTGTATAGTGAACATCACGCACCTCAAACCCTGCTCTTTCTCTAGATAAACCTCCAGGTCCTAGCGCAGATAATCTACGTTTGTGTGTAATTTCGGCTAATGGATTTGTTTGATCCATAAACTGAGATAACTGGTTTGTTCCGAAAAATGAATTAATTACTGATGATAATGTTTTTGCATTAATCAAATCAATAGGTGTAAATACTTCATTATCACGAACATTCATACGTTCACGAATTGTACGTGCCATTCTTGATAAACCAACACCAAACTGACCAGCTAATTGCTCACCAACAGTTCTAACACGACGGTTAGATAAGTGATCAATATCATCTACTTCAGCTTTAGAGTTAATCAATTCGATTAAATACTTTATGATGGTAATAATATCAAGTTTTGTAAGTACTTTTTGATCGATTGGTTCATCTAATTGAAGCTTGGTGTTCATTCTAAAACGACCAACTTCACCTAAATTGTAACGTTGCTCAGAAAAGAATAACTTATCAATAATTCCACGTGCTGTTTCTTCATCTGGCGGTTCTGCATTACGTAGTTGTCTATAGATATGTTCAACAGCCTCTTTTTCTGAATTTGTTGGATCTTTTTGTAGCGTATTATGAATAATTGCATAATCTGCCATTTGATTATTTTCTTTGTGTAATAACACTGTTTTTACACCAGATTCAATAATCTCTTCTATATAATCTTTCTCTATAATAGTATCTCTATCAAAGATAATTTCATTTCTTTCAATTGAAACAACTTCTCCAGTATCTTCATCAACGAAATCTTCATGCCACGTTTTTAAAACTCTGGCTGCTAATTTACGTCCAAGAACTTTTTTTAATCCTGCTTTAGAAACTTTAATTTCTTCAGCTAAATCAAAAATCTCTAGGATATCTTTATCTCTTTCGAAACCGATAGCTCTAAATAACGTTGTTACTGGTAATTTTTTCTTTCTATCAATATAAGCATACATTACTTGATTGATATCTGTTGCAAATTCTATCCAAGATCCTTTAAAAGGAATTACTCTAGCAGAGTATAACTTGGTTCCGTTTGCGTGGAATGATTGCCCGAAGAATACTCCAGGAGATCTATGTAATTGTGAAACTACAACTCTTTCTGCTCCGTTGATTACGAATGTACCAGAGTTTGTCATATAAGGAATAGTTCCTAAATAAACATCTTGAACAATAGTTTCGAAATCTTCGTGTTCTGGATCTGTACAGTATAATTTTAAACGTGCTTTAAGAGGAACACTATGTGTTAAACCTCTTTCAATACATTCTTGAATGCTATATCTTGGAGGATCTACAAAGTAGTCTAAGAATTCTAACACAAAATTATTACGTGTATCTGTAATTGGAAAATTATCCATGAAAGTTTTATATAAACCTTCTTCACCACGCTCTTCAGCTTTTGTTTGTAATTGGAAAAAATCTTGAAATGATTTTACTTGAATATCCAAAAAATCTGGATAATCAGCTCCCAACTTTGCTGATGCGAAGTTTATTCTTTCAGTAGTGTTTTTCGTTGTCAAAAGAGAAATTTTTTTAATTAAAACCGATATTAAAATATAAAACGAATATATACACAAAATGGTTTAGGTCTAAGAACGCTTGTTCTACAGACCTAAACCCAAATTTGTTTAAGCTATTAAAGCTTATTTAAGCTCAACCTCAGCTCCTGCTTCTTCTAAAGATACTTTAAGCGCTTCAGCCTCATCTTTAGTTATACCTTCTTTGATTGGTGCTGGTGCACTATCAACGATACCTTTTGCTTCTTTTAATCCTAATCCTGTTAATTCTTTAACTAGTTTTACAACTGCTAATTTAGATTGACCTGCTCCTGTTAAGATAACATCGAATTCAGTTTGCTCTTCAGCTCCACCATCAGCACCACTTGCTGCTGGTCCTGCTACTGCTACTGCAGCTGCTGGCTCAATACCATATTCATCTTTTAAAATAGTAGCTAAGTCATTAACTTCTTTTACTGTTAAGTTAACTAATTGCTCTGCGAAATCTTTTAAATCTGCCATTTTAATTGTTTTTTGAAATTTTTATTTATTATAGTTTATTAGTGCGCGTACTTATTTTTCTGATAATGTTGTAAGAATACCAGAAAGTTTTTGACCACTAGACTGCAATGCTGAAATAACATTTTTAGCTGGTGATTGTAATAAGGAAATAATATCTCCAATAAGTTCTTCTTTAGACTTAATGTCTACAAGAGCATCTAATTGGTCATCACCAACATAAATTGACTCTTCAACAAAAGCACCTTTTAATACAGGCTTGTCTGATTTTTTTCTGAACTCTTTAATTACTTTTGCTGGCGCATTAGATGCTTCAGCAATCATAATAGAAGTATTCCCTTTTAACACATCTGGTAGCTCTCCGAAATCTTTATCAGATGCTTCCATTGCTTTTGAAAGCAATGTGTTTTTAACAACTGCTAGCTTAACATTTGCCTTAAAACAAGCTCTTCTTAAATTAGATGTACTTGTTGCATCTAATCCTGAAATGTCTGCTAAATAGATTGTGTTAGTGTTTGCTAATGTCGCTGTTAAATCTTGGATTACTTGTGATTTTTCTTCTCTTGTCATAATTTCTAATTTAACTGCTTATTAAACTGATTTAAAATCAACTGTAACACTAGGACTCATTGTACTAGACATGAATACACTTTTAATGTATGTTCCTTTAGCTGTAGTTGGCTTTAGTTTAACAATTGTTTGTAATAACTCATTTGCATTATCCGCAATTTTTTCAGCATCGAATGATGTTTTACCAATTGCTGCATGTACAATACCAGTTTTATCAACTTTAAAGTCGATTTTACCAGCTTTTACATCTGCAACAGCTTTTGCAACATCCATTGTTACTGTACCTGTTTTTGGGTTAGGCATTAAACCTCTTGGTCCTAAAACACGACCTAAAGGACCTAATTTACCCATTACACTTGGCATCGTAATAATTACATCAACATCTGTCCATCCTCCTTTAATTTTTTGAAGGTACTCGTCTAATCCAACATAATCTGCACCAGCTTCTGTAGCTTCAGCTTCTTTATCTGGAGTAACTAATGCTAAAACCTTTACATCTTTACCAGTTCCGTGAGGTAATGTTACAACACCACGAACCATTTGATTTGCTTTACGAGGATCTACTCCTAAACGTATTGCTAAATCAACAGATGCATCAAATTTTACATTTGTTATTTCTTTTATTAAAGCAGAAGCTTCGCTTACATTATAAGATTTTGTACTATCTAATTTTGCGCTAGCTTCTTTTCGCTTTTTTGTTAATTTTGCCATTTTGAATAACCGTTATTAAAGTTTAAGCTGGAGCGTTTCCTGTTACTGTTAATCCCATAGAACGAGCTGTACCTGCAATCATTTTCATTGCCGACTCAATTGTAAATGTATTTAAATCTACCATTTTGTCTTCTGCAATAACTTTTATTTGATCCCAAGAAACTTTAGCTACTTTCTTTCGGTTTGGTTCTCCAGAACCTTTTTTAATTTTCGCTGCTTCTAATAATTGTACTGCAGCTGGTGGAGTTTTAACAACAAAATCAAAAGATTTATCTTTATATACAGTAATTGCTACTGGTAAGACTTTTCCTTGTTTGTCTTGAGTTCTAGCATTAAATTGCTTACAGAACTCCATAATGTTAACTCCGGCAGCACCTAAAGCAGGTCCAACTGGTGGAGAAGGATTTGCTGATCCTCCGCGCACTTGTAATTTAACAACCTTACTTACTTCTTTTGCCATTTTTTAAACTTTAGTTTAAGACTTTTTGAATCGTGGAAGCTCATCAAAAAATCAATTTCTATTTGTGTAACAATTATGAAATTTTATCTACTTGCATATAGCTCAATTCTAATGGAGTTTTACGTCCAAAAATTTTCACCATAACTTCAAGTTTTCTTTTTTCTTCATTTATCTTTTCTACTGTACCATCAAATCCATTAAATGGTCCATCAACAACTTTTACTGTTTCTCCAATAATATATGGTATAGCAATGTTATCGTCCTGAACTGAAAGCTCATCAACTTTACCTAACATTCTATTTACTTCTGATTTTCTTAATGGAACTGGAGCACCACCTTTTGTTTCGCCTAAAAACCCAATAACACCTGTTACAGATTTAATTACGTGTGGTACTTCTCCTGCTAAATTAGCTTCTACCATTATATAACCAGGAAAATAAACTCTTTCTTTATGTATTTTTTTCCCGTCTTTAATTTGTATAACTTTTTCTTTCGGCACTAAAACTTGATCAACATAATCAGACAAGCCTAGTCTTGCAATTTCAGTCTCTATATAAGCTTGCACTTTATTTTCTTGACCTCCAATTGCTCTAACTACGTACCATTTTTTAATAGATTCAGCCATAATTAATTATTAAACATGGTGAAAAAGTTATCTAAACCTAATTGAAAAACGTAATCAACAGCGAAAACTGCTAATGCAAAAATAATAGTAAACACAGCAACAACTACCGTTGATTTTTGTGCTTCTTCTTTAGATAACCATGTAACATGGTTACTTAGTTCTTCAAATGATTCTTTGATATATGTTATCATATTATTAGTTATTTGCACGGGCGGAGAGACTCGAACTCCCGACACCTGGTTTTGGAGACCAGTGCTCTACCAACTGAGCTACGCCCGTAAACACAAGGTGCTAACCCAATATATTGAGAAGCACCTTGAAATGTTATTAAATGAATTCTAATTAAAGAATTTCAGTTACCTGACCAGCTCCTACAGTTCTACCACCCTCACGGATTGCAAAACGTAAACCAACATTCATTGCGATTGTAGAGTGTAATTCAACAGTAATTGTTAAGTTATCACCTGGCATAACCATTTCTACTCCAGTTGGCAAAGTAATTGTTCCAGTTACATCCGTAGTTCTTACATAGAACTGTGGACGATAGTTGTTATGAAATGGAGTATGACGTCCACCTTCTTCTTTTTTAAGGATATAAACCTCAGCTTTGAATTTATCATGTGGAGTTACAGAACCTGGTTTACAGATTACCATTCCTCTTTTGATTTGCTCTTTATCAATACCTCTTAATAAGATACCTGCATTATCTCCAGCTTCACCTCTATCTAAGATTTGACGGAACATTTCGATACCAGTAACAGTTGAAGTTAATTTTCCAGCTCCCATACCGATAATCTCCACTGGATCACCTGTCTTAGCAATACCTGTTTCGATACGTCCTGTAGCTACAGTTCCACGACCAGTAATTGAAAACACATCTTCAATTGGCATTAAGAAAGGCTTATCAACTTCTCTTAATGGCTCTTCAATCCAAGCATCAACAGCTTCCATTAATTCCATTACAGAATCAACCCATTTTTGTTCTCCATTCAATGCACCTAATGCAGATCCAGCAATTACAGGTCCATTATCTCCATCATATTCATAGAAAGAAAGTAAATCTCTAATTTCCATGTCTACTAATTCTAATAATTCCTCATCATCAACCATATCTACTTTATTCATAAATACAACCATTCTAGGAATTCCTACCTGGCGACCTAATAAGATATGCTCTCTAGTCTGTGGCATTGGTCCATCAGTTGCAGCTACTACTAAAATAGCTCCATCCATTTGAGCAGCACCAGTTACCATGTTCTTTACGTAATCCGCGTGACCAGGACAGTCAACGTGAGCGTAATGACGATTAGCTGTTTGATACTCTACATGAGATGTATTAATTGTAATACCTCTTTCTTTTTCTTCTGGAGCGTTATCAATTTGATCAAATGATAATGCTTTTGATAATCCTGCATCAGCTAAAACTTTAGTAATAGCAGCAGTTAAAGTTGTTTTACCGTGATCTACGTGTCCAATAGTACCAATGTTTAAGTGTGGTTTTGAACGATCAAAAGTTTCTTTTGCCATGATTATTAATTTTAATTCTTAGTTAAATATATTTAGTGTTAATTTTATTCTCTTTTATTTGAGCCAGCGACGGGAGTTGAACCCGTGACCTCATCCCTACCAAGGATGCGCTCTACCAACTGAGCTACACCGGCTTAAAAATTAGAGCGAAAGACCGGGTTCGAACCGGCGACATTCAGCTTGGAAGGCTGACGCTCTACCAACTGAGCTACTTTCGCATTCTATTTTTAATCCTTTGTTTTTCAATTGAAAAACTATCTGTGGTGAGAGCAGGATTCGAACCTGCGAAGACGTAGTCAGCGGATTTACAGTCCGCCCTCGTTGGCCGCTTGAGTATCTCACCAGTGTTTCAATGAACGTTTATTATTTTTTTGAGCCGATGAAGGGACTCGAACCCCCGACCTGCTGATTACAAATCAGCTGCTCTAGCCAGCTGAGCTACATCGGCTTATTGCATAAAAAAACAATCCGCTATTTCTAACGGATTGCAAATGTATAAAGTTTTTTTTATTTCTAAAACTTTTTTTGTCTATTTTTTTAATTTTTAAAGCGACACTGAATTTCTTAATTTTTCTTTTGATTTTTTAAGTTGTCTTTTTAATGAATCTACGCCTACACTTATTCCTTCTTCAAACGATTTTGTTTCTTTTTTAACAATCAATTCACTACCCGGAATATTGATTTTAATCTCTGAAATTTTATTTTCTTTATCGCTAGTACTCTGCACTTTTAAAAAAACTTCAGCATCAATAATTTTATCATGGAATCTAGACAAGTTTTCAACCTTACTTTCAACATATTTTAATAAATCTGAATCTGCATTAAAATTAACTGATTGGATAAATACTTTCATATATTTTACTTTTTATGGCTTCTAGGATGAGCCTGGTTGTACACTTGTTTTATTTTTTCTAAACTATTATGCGTGTAAACTTGAGTTGATGCTAAGCTTGAATGCCCTAGCAATTCTTTGACCGAGTTTAAATCTGCTCCTTGATTAAGTAAATGAGTTGCGAATGAATGTCTAAGTATGTGCGGACTCTTTTTTACCTTCGTGGAAACATGACTAAAGTAATTATTTATTATTCTATAAACAAGTGTTTCGTATATTTTCTTTCCTTTTTCTGTTACAAATAGATAATCAGTATTGGTTGGAATCTCTTTTTTAAAGGATAGATACTCTTCGATTGTTTTTAGTACTGATCCTATTAAAGGTATTAACCTTTCCTTATTTCTTTTTCCTAAAACTTTTACTGTTTTTGATTGAAAATTAATTGCTTCCTGTTTTAGATTAATTAACTCAGCTCTTCTCATTCCTGTAGAATAAAATAATTCTACAATTAATTTATCTCTTAATGATTTAAAATCGTTTTCAGTTTCTAAGTTATCTATAACTTCATTTATTTCTTTTGAGGTAAATGGAACTTGAACTTTTTTTGCAACTTTAAGTGATTTGTGTTTTATAAGTGGATTCGATTTTACTTGCGCTGTTTTTTGTAAAAATTTATAGAATGATTTTAAAGAGCTTACTTTTCTATTTATTGAGTTGTTAGAAATTCCTTCATCAACCAATCTTACAATCCAAGATCTAATTTGACTATAATTTACATCTTTAAGACTTTCGGTTTCATACTCATCCTTACAAAATTCATAAAACGAACTGATATCTTTTTTATACGCAGTAACTGTATGATTTGAATATTTTCTCTCTAAAACCAAATACTCTAAAAAAGAAGCGATCATTTTTTACTTATTGATGTTTTCAAATTTACATATTTATATCTATTAGTAAATGTATAAAACAAAAAAATCCTGTCAAAAAATTGACAGGATTTATATTTTTAATAAGCTATTTCTAACCTACTTCTTCTTGTGTTCTTAATCTCTGAACATAAGAAGCTTTTATATTTTGAGCTCTTTTTACAACTGAAGGCTTATTGAAATGCTTTCTGTTACGTAAGTTCTTCATTGTCTTCGTGCGATCAAATTTTCTCTTGAAACGTTTTAAAGCTCTATCTATATTCTCTCCTTCTTTAACTGGTATAATTAACATATATATGCACCTCCTTCCATCTGTTCTATCTATTTGTTTTTTTAATTGGACTGCAAAAGTACAAAGGATTTTCTATATAACAAGTATGAAATATGAATTATTTTGTGTGATTAGTTTACAGTTCAAAAGCTGAAAGCTAATGACAAAAATTCTGAAAACCTAACTTTGCCGCTTTGTTACTTTACAACTTTATCACTCCAACTATGTTACTGGTTTATAGTCTTTTTTATCAATGATCATTTTTGCGATAATTTCTTTTAAAATTTCAGAAGTTCCACCACCAATTGGACCAAGTCTACTATCTCGAAGCAAACGCGCCATCGGATAATCTTCCATATAACCATAACCGCCTAACATTTGTAAACAATCATTAATTACAGAATCAGCCATTTTGGTCGACAACATTTTTGCCATACTTGCTTCTTTTACAACATACGTTCCATCATTTAATCTTTTTGCAATTGAATAATTGAACTCTTTACACATCTCTACTTCACTTGCCATTTCTGCTACTTTATGACGCAATGCCTGAAATTTATCCAACGTTTTTCCAAAAGCGTGACGCTCGCTCATGTATTGTATTGCATATTCTACTGCATACTCTGCTCTTGCGTGCGCATTAATCGCCATTACCAAACGCTCTAATGCAAAATGCTGCATAATATAAGGAAACCCTTTTCCCTCTTCTCCCATTAAATTTTCTAAAGGAATTATCACATTATCAAAAGCAATTTCTGCCGTATCTGAAGCTCGCCAACCTAATTTATCTAATTTTGTTGATGTAATTCCTGCCGTATCTCTATCAATAATAAAAATACTCATTCCTTTGTATTTATCTTCTAGATTTGTTTTTGCTGCAACTACCAAATAATCAGAATAAATTCCGTTTGTAATAAAAGTCTTAGAACCATTAATCACATATGAATCCCCCTTTTTAACAGCTGTAGTTCTCATTCCTGCAACATCCGAACCACCAAAGGGCTCTGAGATGCACAAACAACCAATTTTATCGCCATCAATACTTGGTGTTAAATATTCTTTTTTAATTCTGTCATCGCCTTCTTTTGTAACGTGTGTCATCGCTAAATAGGCATGTGCCCACATTGCAGCCGCAAATCCGCCCGAATTAATTTTCTGTAATTCTTCTAAAAAAATAACTGTGTAAAAAATATCTAAATTCAATCCGCCAAATTCTTCTGGAGAATTTAATCCGAAATATCCCATTTCACCAAATTTCTTCCAAATGAAACGCTCAATAGTTCCAGTTTTTTCCCATTTATCGATATGTGGAGTTACTTCTTTTTGTAAAAAATCACGAAAACTTTTTCTAAAAACTTCGTGTTCTTCTGTAAAGTACATGTTATTCATAGTACTGCTGCTCTTTTAGTTGTTTGTTTATTTAGCTTCCAAATATAGAATTATTCTATCATATTTATCCATTGGAAATCCTTCAATATTTTTTAATTCTTCAATTGATTGTAATTCAGCAACTTCATCTCTAAACTCAAAGATTTTTTTACATAAATTATAATCTATATATGGATTTGAAAGTACTTGTTTAAATGTTGCAGTGTTTACATTTATTTTATTGATGATGGGTTTGTTGGTGATTTTAAATGCTCTAATAATATTTTGAGCGGTAGATTCATCTAACTTCCAAACTTCTAAAAGTTGATTTTGATATGAAAAGCCGTTAAGTCTTTTTCTGTATTTGATTATTCTTTTAGCTAAATATTCATTGACTCCATTTATGGTTTCAAAATCTTTAGCAGTTGCGAGGTTTATAGCTGTAGTAGTTCGTTTTATTTTAGAACCTTTTTCTTTTAAGATTGATTCCCTTACGCTATTCTGTTGCTCTTTTACTACCCAATCTGGAAATTTAAAATACCGAGAAATTGCATTTAACAAACTATCTGAAACTTGGGTAATTTTTTGAAACTGACTTGCAGAATTAATAAACTTATTACGTTCTCTAAACGCATGTAACCTATCTATTTGATCAAGTGATAATCCTAATTGAGCACCTTTATAATCTGTAATATAATTTGGATTAAAAGGATATATTTTAGGTTTTCTTTTTTCAACCTTAAGATTCTTTAAAGAATCTATTTTTGCATTTAACGCTATAGATTCATTAGTCTTAAAGACATCTTTATCATTTGAGAAATCAATAAAAGAAGTTGCTACCTGCAACGTAACAATAATTAATAATAAAAAGAAAACCCCATTCCGTTGGCTTTTATTGTACAAGAAATGGGGTTTTAATATTTTCATGAAAATTTATTTATGCCTTATTTGTTTTTATAGCATCTGTATATCTTTTCAATTGCTTCTTAACCACCGGGAATAAGAAATACAATCCAACCATATTAGGAAATACCATTGCAAAAATCATTGCATCTGAGAAATCCCAAATAGATTTCATACTAGCAGCAGCACCAATAACAACAAAGATTAAGAATAACAACTTGTAGGCCATATCAGCAGCCTTACCTCTACCAAATAAGTATTTCCAAGATTGTAATCCGTAATAAGACCAAGAAATCATTGTAGAAACAGCAAACAATACTACGGCAACTGTTAAGAATACATTGGAATAAGGAATATAAGCAGCAAAGGCTTTAGAAGTAATTCCCGCTCCTTCAAAAGACTCTCCTCCAATCATTACAGCCCCTTCTCCATCACCTCCATATTGAAAAATTGTTGCACCTGATGCATCTCCTCCGAAGTTAAAAATAATAATTACTAAAGCTGTCATTGTACAAATTACTACTGTATCAATAAATGGCTCTAACAAAGCAACTAAACCTTCTGAAGCAGAATATTTTGTTTTTACTGCTGAATGCGCAATTGACGAAGAACCTGCACCTGCTTCATTTGAAAATGCAGCTCTTTTAAATCCAACTAATAATACACCTATAAATCCTCCAACTCCAATAGCTGTTGGATTAAATGCTTCTCTATAGATTAAAGAAAACGCATCATCAATTAATGAAAAATTAGCTCCTAAAATATATAAACAAGCTAACACATATAATCCTGCCATAAATGGCACTACTTTTTCAGTTACCGAAGCAATTCTTTTAATTCCTCCAATAATAATAACTCCAACTAAAATTGCTAATACAACTCCAATCCATGCTCCAGCAGCAGTACTTTCTAAACCTAATAATTCTTTTAAAACTACGGTTGCTTGATTTGACTGTGCAGCATTACCACCACCAAAAGATCCACCAATACAGAAAATAGCAAAAATAACCGCTACTATTTTTCCTAGAATTTCGAATCCTCGTTCTTTCAATCCTTTACTAATATAATACATTGGACCTCCATAAACAGTTCCGTCTTCACCAATATCTCTATACTGAACTCCTAATGTACACTCAACAAATTTTGTTGACATTCCTAAAAACCCACAAACCACCATCCAAAATGTAGCTCCCGGACCACCTAAAGCAATAGCCAAGGCAACTCCAGCAATATTACCATTTCCAACAGTTCCAGAAACCGCAGTTGCTAATGCTTGAAAATGTGTTACCTCTCCATCTTTACTTTCATCTTCAATTGTACCCTTAATATCTCCATCTATCGCTAAAGCTGGGTCTCCAGATGAATGATGATCTAACTCATCATACTTTCCTCTTACAACATTAATTGCTGTTTTAAAATGGAAAACATTTGGAAATTTAAAATAAATAGTAAAAAACGCAGCACTTGCTACTAATAAAAGAAGCACAAATGGAATCTCTATACCTTCACCTTTGTAAATAGGAAAGAAAATAACAGCTTTAAAAAAATCTGAGATTGGTTTAAATGCTTCATCTATTTTTTGATCTAAACCTTTTTCTTGAGCAAAGGTTAACATTGGTATTACAAAAAGCAATAATGTAATAAATTTTTTCTTCATGATATGTTTGATTAGTTTTTATTTACTGACAGACAATATTATAAAAAAAAAATGAAAAATTATAAAATTATTATAATAAAAAAACCCATTCCGTTGGTTTTTATTATACCAGGAATGGGATTTAAATATGTTCATTTTACTGAATTTTATTTTTGCCTTTTATGGTCAATTGCCTTTAGATATCTATTCAGCTCAACTTTTACTTTTGGAGCTAATAAGAGCAAGCCTATAATATTAGGAAATACCATTGCAAATATCATAGCATCAGAAAATTCAATTACAGACCCTAAAGTAGAAGATGCGCCAATTACAACAAAAATTAAGAATAATGATTTATATGTAATATCTGCAAACTTACTTTTTCCAAATAAATAGGTCCATCCTTGTATTCCATAATACGACCAAGAAAGCATCGTTGAAAAAGCAAATA
>JBLHOD010000013.1:0-14749 GCA_047622545.1 Polaribacter sp.
AGTTATGTAAATTCAAAAACTCAAAATATTTTCGGAATAATTATTGTGATTGGAACTATCTTTCTTGGGTTAAAAGGGATACTAAAAGTTTTTAATGTGTTGTAAATGAAAATAATTGATTTTAACTGTGATATTGGAGAAGGAGTAGAAAATGAACATTTATTAATGTCCTATATTTCGTCTTGCAATATTGCTTGTGGTGGGCATTTTGGAGATAAATTTACTATTGATAAAACAATTCAATTAGCAATGGATGCCAATATTAAAATTGGCGCACATCCGTCATTTCCTGACAAAGAAAACTTTGGAAGAAAAATCATGAATATTTCTGATGATGAAATCCAAAAAAGTATTGCTTTTCAGATGGATTTATTTCTAGAGCGTTTGCAAAAAAGGAATGCAAAACTACATCATGTTAAAGCACATGGAGCTTTGTATAATGTAACTGCAAAAGATAAAAAAGCAGCAACTATTTTTATCAATTCTATTAAAAAATATATGGATAATGCGTATTTGTATGTTCCATATAATTCAGAAATTGAAAAAGTAGCAATTAAAAATAACATCAATATTAAATACGAAGCTTTTGCAGATAGAAACTACAATGATGATTTGTCTCTAGTTTCTAGAGCGGAATCAAATGCAATTATTTGGACTCCCAAAAAAGTATATGAACATATATTAGATATGATTCAGAATAATTGCGTAAAAACGATCTCAAATTCTCAAATCAAAATAAAAGCGGATACTTTTTGTGTTCATAGTGATACTGAAAATGCGTTACAAATCTTACAAGAAGTAACTGAACTTTTAAAAACCCAAAACATACGAATTGCATAATTTTAAACCCACATATAAATTATTTGGAGAAAGCGCTATTTTAATTGAATGGCCTAAAGAAATTAGCGAAATAATCTTAACTGATATTTTAGATTTTAAAAATGCAATAGAAAACCAACTAAAATTAAAAGATTGCATTGTTGGCTACAACTCGATTTTATTGGTGTATGATTTTGTAGTAATAAACACAACTACAAAAATCGATTCTCTAAAAATATTATATCAAAATAAAAAGAGTGTAAAAAAACAAAAAAGGACACATTGGAAAATTCCTGTTTGTTATGATGCAATGTTTGGAATAGATTTAGAAATTATTTCTAAAGAATTAAAATTAAGTTCAGGAGAAATTATTCACCTTCATACAAAAGGAACATATACGGTTTTTTTTATTGGGTTTTTGCCTGGCTTTTTATATTTTGGTGGATTAAATGAACAGATTGCAATTCCAAGAAAAGCAACACCTAGATTGATAGTTCCAAAAGGTTCGGTTGCAATTGGTGGAAATCAAACAGGTGTTTATCCAAATGAAAGTTCTGGTGGTTGGAATATTATTGGTAATTCGCCAATTTCATTTTTTGATGTACAAAATCAAGATCCATGTTTTGCTAAAACTGGAGATACAATTACTTTCGAAAGTGTTTCTTTTGAAGAATATGTGAACATAAAAAATCAAGTAAAAAGCAATAATTATAAAATCCAGAAGATATAATGATTACAGTTTTAAATCCAGGAATATATAGTACAATTCAAGATTTAGGACGGCCAAGTTTTGCAAATATTGGCGTTCCGACTTCTGGCGTTATGGATTCTTATTCGGCTAAAATGGGTAATCAATTATTAAATAACAATTTAAAAGATGCAGTAATCGAAATTACTTTTGGTGGTTGTAAATTTAGGTTTGAAAAAGAACTGAAGATTTGCGTAACCGGTGCAAATTTTACTCCAAAAATTGATGATAAGGAAGTGGAAATGAATTCGGTTTTAGAAGTTAAAAAAGGAGCGATTTTGTCATTCGGAAAAAAAATAATTGGAGTTAGAACTTATGTAAGTGTACAAGGCGGAATTTTATCTGAAGTTGTACTTAATAGTAAAAGTTTTTATAAAGGAATTACAACAAGTTTTGTTCTTAAAAAAGGAGATAAATTAACTATTGACTCCATCAAATCAGGAAATCAAAGTGCCTTTTCGAAAATTAAAACTGATGAACATCATTTTAAAACAACCTTTATAGAATGCTTTAAAGGACCTGAATTTGAGTTGCTAACAAAAGTTCAACAAGAAAAATTATTAGGAAATCAATTTACAATTTCAAATGATAATAATAGAGTAGGATATCGGTTAGAAGAAACCTTTGAGAATCAATTACAACCAATTTTAACCTCTGGAGTTTTACCTGGAACTGCTCAAATTACTCCTTCGGGAAAAATAATTGTGTTGATGAGAGATTGTCAAGTCACAGGTGGTTATCCCAGAATTTTACAACTTACAGAAGAAGGAATAAATATACTGGCTCAGAAAACTACAAAAGATAAAATACAGTTTGTATTACAATAAAAAAGCATCTCAATTGAGATGCTTTTTTCATGAATTGAATTAAGAGATTAGTTCTTTTGAACTTATTCTTTAATAACTTTTTTTATTTTGATACGAGTTTAGATTTCTCTCCATATAATTCATCAATCTTAGCTTTTACTTCAGCTTCAGTTCCTTTTATATTTTGAGTTGTCTTAACTTTATTTCCATTAACAGAAGTAATAACAGAAACAGTTGCGGTAACTAAATTACCTTCGCCCTTTTCCATTTCAACTTTAACTTCTTTAGTAGAATCATGATTTTCATTGTTATCTACTAAAACACTAACATTGATGTTATCAGCATGCTCCGTATTAGAAGAATGTCCACCTAAAATAGGAGCAATTACCAATCCGATTAAACAAGTTAACTTAATTAAGATATTCATTGAAGGACCAGATGTATCTTTAAATGGATCACCAACTGTATCTCCAGTTACTGCTGCTTTATGCGCTTCAGAACCTTTGTATGTCATAACTCCATTAATCTCAACACCTGCCTCGAAAGACTTCTTAGCGTTATCCCAAGCTCCACCAGCATTGTTCTGGAAGATTGCCCATAATACACCAGAAACTGTAACACCAGCCATATAACCACCTAACATTTCAGCAACTAACATGTTATTATCTTGATACACTAATTTACCGATTAATACAACAAGTATTGGAAAACCAATAGTTAGAATACCTGGTAACATCATTTCTTTTAAAGAGGCTTTTGTAGAAATAGCCACACACTTATCGTATTCTGGTTTTCCAGTACCTTCCATAATTCCTGGAATTTCTTTAAACTGTCTTACCACTTCATTTACCATTTCCATAGCAGCTTTACCAACGGCATTCATGGCTAATGCAGAAAATACAACTGGCACCATACCACCAACAAATAGCATTGCTAATACTGGTGCTTTAAATATGTTAATTCCATCAATACCAGTAAATGTTACATAAGCAGCAAATAAAGCTAAAGATGTTAATGCAGCAGATGCAATAGCAAAACCTTTACCGGTTGCGGCAGTTGTATTACCAACAGCATCTAAAATATCTGTACGCTCTCTTACTATTGGTTCTTGCTCACTCATTTCAGCAATACCACCTGCATTATCAGCAATTGGTCCAAAAGCATCAATCGCTAATTGCATAGCAGTAGTTGCCATCATTGCAGAAGCAGCTAAAGCAACACCATAAAATCCTGCTAAAGCATAAGATGTCCATATTGCGGCAGCAAATAATAATACAGAAGAAAAAGTAGAAATCATACCAGTAGCTAAACCAGCAATAATGTTAGTTCCTGCTCCTGTACTTGATTGTTGAACGATTTTTAAAATTGGCTTAGAGCCTAATCCTGTGTAGTATTCAGTAAATGCAGAGATTCCAGCACCTACAACTAATCCTACTAAACACGCATAAAATACTCTCATAGAAGAAATATCCTGAAGACCTTCTCCGTAGAAATTCATTTGCATTGTTTCTGGCAACATCCAGGTTACTAATCCGAAACATGCGGCAGCAACCATTAATATTGATGCCCAGTTCCCTATGTTTAATGCTCTTTGTACATCAGCTTCTTTTGCATCGTTAGATGAAATTTTAACCAATAAAGTTCCGATAAGAGAAATGATAATTCCTACACCTGCGATAGACATTGGTAATAGAATTGGTCCAATACCACCAAAAGCATCTTGAATTGCTCCTCCCATATCCTTAATGACATAGTTACCTAAAACCATTGCAGCTAAAACTGTTGCTACATAAGATCCAAATAAATCAGCTCCCATACCTGCAACATCACCAACATTATCACCAACATTATCAGCAATTGTTGCTGGATTTCTTGGATCATCTTCAGGAATATCAGCTTGTACTTTACCAGCTAAATCTGCACCAACATCGGCAGCTTTCGTATAAATACCACCTCCAACTCTTGCAAACAAAGCAATAGATTCAGCTCCTAATGAGAAACCAGCTAATGCTTCTAAAACGATAGTCATGTCACCAGTGTTAGTCCATTCTCCTCCCATAAACAAGTGAAAGAATATAATAAAGAAAAGGGTTAAACCTAATACAGCTAAACCAGCAACGCCAAGTCCCATAACAGTACCACCACCAAAAGACACCTTTAATGCATTTGGTAAACTCGTTTTTGCAGCTTGTGTAGTTCTTACATTTGTTTTGGTTGCTATTTTCATTCCCATATTTCCTGCAAATGCAGAAAAAATAGCTCCAATAATAAATGCAACTACAATTAAATACGTACTATCCATATAAAAAGCGATACCCGCCAAAACTATACTCGCTCCTATAACAAAGAATGTTAACAAACGATATTCTGCATTTAAGAAAGCTAAAGCTCCTTGGTAGATATGATCCGAAATTTCTTTCATTTTACCATCTCCAGCATCTTGTTTCATTACCCAAGATTTTTTCACTAGCATATATACTAGTCCTAATAATGCCAAAACTATTGGCACATAAATCATCATTGATCCCATATTCTATATTATATTGATTAGTTTTTAACGGGCGTAAAGATAACAAAATCAATTAGAACGAAAAAGCCCTACAATTAGATTGTAAGACTTTTTAAATAGTATGGTAAAATAAAGTGATTTAAATGGTGAAATTTCCATTCGTTTTATGATCGCTTGTTTCATATCTGTCAATGCATTTATCAACAATATCATATGCTTCAGCAGCATCTCCCCAACCACCAACGTCTACTTTTTTCTTTTCTAAATCTTTATAAACTTGAAAAAAATGTGTAATTTCTTTTACTTGATGTGGGTTCATATCAGATAAATCACTCAATTCATTCCAGATAGGATCAGAAACAGGAACACAAATAATTTTTTCATCTGGACCTTTTTCATCTGCCATATGAAAAACACCAATTGGTTTTACTTCCATTACACACATTGGAAAAGTTGGTTCTGAACCTAAGACTAATACATCTAAAGGATCGCCATCTAAGGCCAACGTTTCTGGAATAAACCCATAATCCGCAGGGTACATCATTGAAGAAAATAACATTCTGTCGAAACGAATTTTATGTAACTCAAAATCGTATTCGTATTTATTTCTACTTCCCTTAGGGATCTCTATTAATACATCAAATGTTTTTCTTTCTTTTGCACTCATATCTACATGTTTATATGTTTTTTCGGACGACAAAAATAGTGATGTTTCAAGATTTTTAAACTATAAAAGCTTGATTATTTTTCTAATTAAAAACCTGCTTTTATACCAATACGAACAGCAAATTTTGGAGAAGGTAACCCGTTTACGCTTGTATGTTCTCCTCTCCAAATAAAATCTATTCGAACTGGACGAATATTTCCGTAGCCAATATTTTCAAGACCAAACCCGTATTCGTAATATAATTTATCTGTTGGAGCTACGTAAGTAATATTAGATTTGTTGATGGCAATATTTTCATCAGAAATGGTTCCGTAAACTGTTTTGAAGGTTATTAAGCTTCGTAATTTTAAATTTTTAATTAGTGGAATTTTGTTTAAAACTAATCCGTTAAAATGATGTTCGAAGTGTCCAGACAAATACGTGTCTGTTACAAAATCATAATAATTCATTAACGAAAAGGTGTTTTTTGTTAACCAATAGGTTTGATTTGCAGGAATTGGACTTAATAAAGTAATAGGAACTTTTCCAAAGGTTTTTCCTCCATCAAGAGTTGCAATCATTAAACCTATCTTTCCTAATAATATAGGTTGACTGTATTTAAATTGAATTTTATCATAATTAAAAGAGCCATTTAAGAATCCTTTAAAACCTCTGTGGTAATTTAAGACAAGAGAAGGAAAAAGATTTTTTCCCATTTTTTGTTCTACACCAAAACCGTACTCAAATCTGCCAGGAGTATAAGCAACATAAATATCTGTACTTACATCTGTTACTTCAGATTGAACAGTGTTATTGTCATCTAAATAATCTACAGAAAAGTCTTTTGGAGAAGCACTCTTAATAACGTTGTAAGCTGCGGAAACTCCAAAATGTAGATTTTTTTTAAGCTCAATATCAAACTTTAAAGCGGTTCTGTTTACATCGGATAGAAAAAAATTATCTCCTCTAGAAAACAATGCGTTTGGATCAAAAACATTTGCATTTAAACCGTTTGTGCTTAATAATTTCCCGCCTAATTGCTCTATGTCTTTTAGGTATGAAACTCCAACGGCAATTCTTGGTTTATAGTTTACTAAATACTTTATTTCTGTTCCGAATTTATATCTTTTATCTTTTGTTCCGTAGCCAAGAAATCCGCTAACTCTAAAACGATCATCTGTACTTTTAAAAGTCCTATATCCTAATTTTATTTTTACTCCTTCTACACTGTTTTTTACAATTGTATTCCAATATTGACCAAATTGAATATTAGATCCAAGTGAAATATATCCAGTAGAAAGTGAATTTAAAACGCCACTTATTTTTTTTATTTTCTTTTTATTTTTTACAGAATTAATAAGTTCATACGTGTATTTTTTATCTGTAGATGTACTAATGCTGTCCCAATAAATTTCAGTTTGATTAAACTGTTTTGGTTTGTATCGTTTGATTTTTTCTGAATAGAAAGCGTCTGATAATTTTTGATCAAAAATGTAATCAGAATACGAAGTTGTTTTTTTAATTGTCAAACCTTGGTTGTCGTCTCCCTTGTCTGTAAGCGTAAAATCGCCAGTATAAAGATCTCTTTTTGGCAAATAAATACTATCATCTTTTATGGTAAACTCTTTTTCGAAAGATAACTTTCTAACAAAATTTAGATTGATGTCTTTATGAATTTTCATTTTAATTTTTGTGATAGAGAAATTTTTATCTGCTACCCAAAAATACCCTTCGAAAGCCAAATCACCATTTCTACGAGGGAAAAAATAAATAGAATACGTCTTTTTATTATTAACGGTAATACTATCATGTAAAACGTAATCGTATGTTTGGAAACCAGTTGTAGAAATAGGGCTTACAAATGATTTTTTTAATACTTCTATGTTGTTTTTATGAATGTCAATTTCATTAAATGTATTAGAGATTCTTTCGAAAATAAATCCGTCTTTATTAACGCCATTATATTTTTCGGCCTCAATATCTTCTCTTTCTATATTAAGAGAATTATTTCCGTAAATATTTTTTACAGTTTCACTTAAAAAAAGCGGAATGTAATAATTGATTCCATCATCATTTGGAGGTAATTCTTCTAGTACTTTTTTATATTCTTTTTTAAAAATATTCTTTAAAAAAAGTGAATCTAAATTGTTTAAGCCAACCTCTGTAGTTAGTAGTTTTTTATATTGATATGCTTTTACAAGCTTCAACCCATTTTTCTTTTTACGACTCCAGATTTCTTTTAGAATTCTATAAGCTGGATTTTCTTTCTTTTTCAGGCGCTTTTTAGGTTTAGACACAATAATGATTTCATCTAAAAGATTACTAGATTCTTTTAAAATAATTTTAAAGAATTTTTTTTGAGGTGAGAACTTTAAAGAAAGCGTTTCATAACCAACAAAAGAAATTTCAAGACTACCTCGTTTTTTTTTGGAAACTAATTGAAACCTTCCATCAAAATCGGTAATAACACCATTTGTAGTGTTTTTAAAATAAACATTTACATACGGTAAAGGTTCATTGCCTCCATCTAGTATTTGTCCAGAAATTTTTAGCTGCGCATTGCTAATAAAACAAGTAAAGAGAAGTAGAATGGGAATAAATATTTTCATGGCAAAAAAAAATCCTTTTTAATTTAATTATGTAAAAGGATTTTAAACGTGTTTTAAATTTTTCTAAAGATACAAAACTTCTTTTACTGCTTTTATTACGTCATTAGAGTTTGGTAACCAGGCTTCTAATAATACGGGTGAATATGGAGCTGGAGTATCTGCAGTTGTAATTCTTTTTATTGGAGCATCTAAATAATCGAATGCTTCATTTTGAATTCTGTATGTAATTTCGGAAGCAACACTAGCAAATGGCCAAGCTTCTTCTAAAACCACCAACCTGTTTGTTTTTTTAACTGATTCTAAAATGGTGTTATGATCCATCGGACGAACAGTTCTTAAATCGATAATTTCAACAGAAATATTTTCTTTTGCTAATTCATCTGCTGCCTTATAAGCTTCTTTAATAATTTTTCCAAAAGAAACAATTGTTACATCTGTTCCTTCTCTTTTTATTTCTGCAACACCAATTGGTAACACATATTCGCCTTCAGGAATCTCCATCTTATCACCATACATTTGTTCAGATTCCATAAAAATAACAGGATCATCATCTCTAATGGCAGCTTTTAACAAGCCTTTTGCATCATAAGGGTTTGAAGGAACTATTACTTTTAAACCTGGAGTATTTGCAAACCAATTTTCAAATGCTTGCGAATGTGTTGCTCCTAATTGACCAGCCGAACCAGTTGGTCCACGAAAAACAATTGGACAGTTAAATTGTCCACCAGACATTTGTCTTATTTTTGCTGCGTTATTTATAATTTGATCAATTCCTACAAGAGAAAAGTTAAAAGTCATATATTCTACTATAGGTCTGTTTCCATTCATTGCAGATCCAATGGCAATACCAGCAAAACCAAGTTCGGCAATTGGAGTGTCAATTACTCTTTTTGCTCCAAACTCATCTAGCATTCCTTTACTAGCTTTATAAGCGCCATTATATTCGGCAACTTCTTCACCCATTAAATAGATACTTTCATCTCTGCGCATTTCTTCGCTCATTGCTTCGCAAATCGCTTCTCTAAACTGAACTATTTTCATTCTTTAATTTCTTCTAGAATTAAGTGTAGCAAAAATATAAAAATTAATAATATAACATACAATTGTAAGATTAAATAGCTGTTTTTTATTCATTTTATTTTTTAACCTCAATTTTTATTGAAAAATTTATTATGCATGCATAATAAATTGAAAAAAAAATCATAAATTCGTAGTCATAAATAAAGAAATAATTTTCAAAAAAATAATTAAATGAAAATATTAGTTTGTATTAGTCACGTACCTGATACCACATCCAAAATTAACTTTACAGATAATGATACAAAGTTTGATGTCAACGGAGTACAATTTGTAATAAACCCATACGATGAATTTAGTTTAACTCGTGCTATGTGGTTTAAAGAAAAACAAGAAGCAACAGTTACAGTTGTAAACGTTGGAAATGCAACAACAGAGCCAACTTTACGTAAAGCCTTAGCTATTGGAGCTGATGATGCAATTAGAGTAAATGCTGATGCAACTGATGGGTTCTTCGTAGCAAAACAATTAGCGGAAGTTGTAAAAAACGGAAACTACGATTTGGTTTTAACGGGAAGAGAATCTATTGATTATAATGGAGGAATGGTTCCAGGAATGTTAGCTGCAATCTTAGATTTTAACTTTGTAAATGGTTGTATTAAATTAGAAATTAATGAAAATACAGCAACTGCGTCAAGAGAAATTGATGGTGGAAGTGAACAAGTTTCTGCAAATTTACCTTTGGTAATAGCAGGGCAAAAAGGATTGGTTGAAGAAAAAGATTTAAGAATTCCTAATATGAGAGGAATTATGATGGCACGTAAAAAACCATTATCGGTTGTTGAAGCAATTGAAGTTGCAGCGCAAACATCTTCTGTTTCATTTGAAAAGCCAGCAGCAAAAGGAACAGTGAAATTAGTGGATGCGGATAATATTGATGAATTAATCAATTTATTGCATAATGAAGCTAAAGTGATTTAAGTTAAAATTAAATCATTCCGAACTAGATTCGGAATCTGTTTTTAAAGATTAAAGAAAGAAATAATAAGATACTGAAATAAGTTCAGTATAAAAAAATAAAAAATATGTCAGTTTTAGTTTTTGCCGATTCATCGGAAGGAAAATTTAAAAAATCTGCTTTTGAAGTCGTTTCTTACGGTAAAAAAGTAGCAGAACAATTAGGTTCAAATGTAATTGCTGTAACAATTAATGTTGCAGATGCATCGGAATTATATACATACGGTGCAGAAAAAGTAATTTCTGTTTCAAACGATCAGTTAATAAGGTTTAATGCAAAAGCATACGGTTCTGTAGTGCAACAAATTGCTGCAAAAGAAAATGCTACTGTTGTCATTATAGACTCTAGTGTAAACGGATTGTATTTAGCGCCAATTGTGGGAGTAGGTTTAAATGCAGGCTACACATCAAATGTAGTTGCAGTTCCAAGTTCAACAAGTCCATTTACAGTAAAAAGAAAAGCGTTTTCTAATAAAGCATTTTCTAACACAACTATTTCAACAGAAGTAAAAGTTATTGGTTTGGCAAAGAATTCATATGGAGTTCATGAAAATGCTGTTAGCGGAACAACAGAAAACTTTGACGCTCAGATTTCTGATGCTGATTTAGGAGTTAAATCTGTAAGTGTAGATAGAGCTTCAGGAAAAGTAACTATTGCAGATGCAGATATAGTTGTTTCTGCAGGTAGAGGTTTAAAAGGACCTGAAAACTGGGAAATGATTGAAGAATTAGCAGGTGTTTTAGGTGCTGCAACAGCTTGTTCTAAGCCAGTTTCTGATTTAGGTTGGAGACCACACGGAGAACATGTTGGGCAAACAGGAAAACCTGTGGCCGCTAATTTATATATTGCAATTGGAATTTCTGGAGCAATTCAGCATTTAGCAGGAATTAATGCATCAAAAGTGAAAGTGGTCATTAATATTGATCCAGAAGCACCATTTTTTAAAGCTGCAGACTACGGAATTGTTGGAGACGCTTTTGAAGTTGTTCCGACATTAATAGAAAAGTTAAAAGCTTTTAAGCAATCATAAACGATTTACAATTTGATTTTATTTATTAAAAAGACAGTTTAGTTAGTTTTCTTTTATAATAAATTAGAATTCAACTCAATATTTTTAGTAAATTGTGCCCATAAAAGGGCTGTCTAAAATTAGGTTTTGCCAATTTAGAGAGCCCTTTTTCTTTTTATGAAGATTGAAATTAAATGAGTTTGATAAAATTAACAATTAAAGGAATTTCTTATAGTCAAACACAAACAGGAGCTTATGCTTTGGTGTTGAGTGAGATAGATGGAGACAGAACCTTACCTATTATTATTGGCGCTTTTGAAGCACAATCTATTGCCATCGCTTTAGAAAAAGAAATTAGACCTCCAAGACCCTTAACACACGATTTGTTTAAAACATTTGCTGATAGATATTTTATCAATATCAAGCAAGTTATCATCCATAAATTAGTCGATGGCGTTTTCTTTTCTAGTTTAATTTCAGAAAAAGACGGTGTTGAAGAAATTATTGATGCAAGAACTTCTGATGCAATTGCTATTGCTGTTCGATTTAACGCTCCAATTTATACGTACGAAAGTATTTTAGATAAAGCAGGGATTTATTTAAAAGTAGAAGAAGAATTGTCGCTGGGTGCTCCAGAATTAGATACTGATGATTTAATGGCAGATATTATTTCAGAAACTTCTGAAGAAGCTAAAGAAAAAAAAACCTTAAAGGAATTATATAAAGAATTAGATGCCGCAGTAGCAAATGAAAATTACGAATTAGCGGCAAAAATTAGAGACAAAATAAGTAAACGCTCTTAAAATATTAATCTATTATGAAAAAAATATTAGTTATCGTTTTTTGTTTTATTTCAGTTTCAATGTTTTCACAGACTACACCTGAAGTGGTAACAGAAATAATTCCAAGTCAAGGATTTTCATTAAACAACTTATGGAGAGGTCTTTTAGGAATGATTTCTTTATTAGTCATCGCTTTTTTGTTTTCTAGTAATAAGAAAAAGATAGATTGGAAAACAGTAGTAATTGGTCTGTCTGCACAATTATTGATTGCAGTTGGAGTGTTAAAAGTAACATTTGTTCAAAAAATATTTGAATGGGTTGGTGGTTTATTTGTAAGTATTTTAGATTTTACAAGAGCAGGAAGTAAATTTTTGTTTGAAGGTTTAGTCGTAGATATGGATAAATTTGGATACATTTTTGCATTTCAAGTATTACCAACAATTATCTTTTTCTCTGCACTAACCTCTGTATTATTCTATTTAGGTTGGATTCAAAAAATTGTAAAAGTACTTGCTTGGTCTTTGGCAAAAGTGTTAAAAATATCTGGAGCAGAAAGTTTATCTGTTGCTGGAAATATTTTTCTTGGTCAAACGGAAGCACCATTATTGATTAAAGCTTATTTAGAAAAAATGAATAAGTCAGAAATGTTGTTGGTAATGATCGGTGGAATGGCAACAGTTGCTGGAGCAGTTTTGGCGGCATATATTGGTTTTTTAGGTGGAGATGATCCAGTTTTAAGATTGCAATTTGCCAAACATCTATTAGCTGCATCTGTAATGGCAGCGCCAGGAGCAATTGTGATTTCCAAAATATTATATCCGCAAGTAGAAGAAGTTAATACTGATGTAAATGTTTCTACAGAAAAAATTGGTTCAAATGTTTTAGATGCTATTGCTAAGGGAACATCAGAAGGTTTACGTTTAGCAGTTAATGTAGGAGCAATGTTATTGGTCTTTGTAGCATTTATTGCAATGCTAAACGGAATTTTAGGTTGGGTTGGAGATATCACTTCTTTAAATGATTGGATTGCTGTAAATACTTCATATCAAAATTTTTCTTTAGAATTTATGTTGGGTTATCTTTTTGCACCGTTAATGTGGTTAATTGGTATTGCAACTGAAGATATGGCAATGATGGGTCAACTTTTAGGAATTAAATTAGCAGCAAGCGAATTTGTTGGTTACATACAATTGGCCGAATTAAAAGATGTAGCAAATGCGGTGCATTTAAATTATAATAAATCAATTATAATGGCAACATATATGTTGTGTGGTTTTGCAAACTTCGCATCAATTGGAATCCAAATTGGAGGAATTGGTTCGTTGGCACCAGGTCAAAGAAAAACATTATCAGAATTCGGAATGAAAGCGTTAATTGGTGGAACATTGGCGTCTTTAATGTCAGCTACAATTGCAGGGATGATAATCGGATAAAAAAGTGTAATCGTTTAAACGTTTATTCGTTTAAACAGATATACAAATAAATAGATAAACACTTTACAATTATACATCAAAATGAAACAATATCACGATTTAGTAAAATACGTTTTAGAAAACGGAAACGAAAAAGGAGATAGAACCGGGACAGGAACTAAAAGCGTTTTTGGATATCAAATGCGATTTGATTTAAGTGAAGGATTCCCGATGGTTACAACCAAAAAATTACACTTAAAGTCTATTGTTTATGAATTGTTATGGTTTATAAATGGCGATACGAATATTAAGTATTTACAAGAAAATGGAGTAAGAATTTGGAATGATTGGGCTGATGAGAATGGAGATTTAGGTCCAGTTTATGGTCATCAATGGCGTAACTGGAATAGTGATGATATTGATCAATTACAAGAAGTAATTTCTACATTAAAAAAAGATCCTAATTCTAGAAGAATGTTGATTTCTGCCTGGAATCCATCAGTATTGCCAGATACTTCAGTTTCATTTTCTGAAAATGTTGCAAACGGAAAAGCTGCTTTGCCGCCTTGTCATGCTTTCTTTCAGTTTTATGTTTCAGACGGAAAATTATCTTGTCAATTGTATCAACGAAGTGCAGATATCTTTCTAGGAGTTCCTTTTAACATTGCAAGTTATGCGTTGTTTACAATGATGATGGCGCAAGTTTGTGGATATGAAGCAGGAGAATTTATCCACACATTTGGTGATGCACATATTTACAACAATCATCAAGAGCAATTAGATTTGCAATTGTCTAGAGAGTTAAGACCATTACCAAAAATGAAAATCAACCCAAATATTACATCAATTTTTGACTTTACTTTTGATGATTTTGAGTTGGTAGATTATAATCCACACCCACATATAAAGGGAAAAGTTGCGGTTTAATTATGAGTACAATAACAATCATTGCAGCAATTGCAAATAACAATGCATTAGGAAAAGACAACGATTTAATTTGGCATTTACCAGCCGATTTAAAACGCTTTAAAAAGGTGACTTCTGGTCATCATATTTTAATGGGTAGAAACACGTTTGAATCCATTGGTAAACCGTTACCAAACAGAACAACTGTAATAATCACGAGGAATAAAAACTACAAAGCAGAAGGTTGTATTGTTGTTGATAGTATTGAAAAAGCAATTGAAGTTGCCAAGTCTGATGAACACATTTATATTATTGGCGGAGCGCAAATTTACAAGCAAGCAATGGCGACTAATTTAGTAGATAAATTAGATATTACACAAGTACATCATTCTTTTGATGCCGATGTTTATTTTCCTGAAATTGATACTGAAATTTGGCAAGAAACCTCTAGAGAAGATTTTTCTGCGG
>JBLHOD010000014.1:0-14276 GCA_047622545.1 Polaribacter sp.
TTCCAACTTTTTAATAACAATGGTAATTGGGAAATCATTTATTTAGTTGATACACGAAGAAAAAGTGACTGTAAAGCAACACAGAAATAGTCTTCTTACAAAATCTTTGTTTTAGTTTAAATTGAATATCTTTGGTATTCATAAATAAGAATGTTAGAGACTTCTACAAAACATACTTTAGATCCAAATAAATGGATCGATAAATACGCCGATTATTTATTTAATTACGCAGTTACTCGTGTAAACAATAGTGATCTTGCAAAAGATTTAGTGCAAGAAACTTTTTTTGCAGGATTAAAATCGGCTAAAAATTTTGAAGGAAAAGCAGCCGAAAGAACTTGGCTGGTTGCAATTCTTAAACGTAAAGTAATTGACCACTATCGTAAAATAAATTCTAAAAAAGGAAAAGCAGAAGTTAGAATGAATTTTTACGAAGACGGTGAAAATGAAGGAAGTTGGATTGAAGAACGTGTACCTCAAACATGGGATAGTGATGCAGATAAATTGATAGAAACTGCAGAATTAAAATCTACAATAGATCAATGTATAGATAATCTACCAGAAAAATATGCAATGGTTTTTAGAATGAAAACAATTCAAGAATTTGAAACTGAAGAAATTTGTAAGGAGTTAAATATAACTGCGTCAAATCTTTGGGTTATAATTCATAGAGCAAGAACACAGCTTAGAAAATGTATGGAAGATAACTGGTTTAATAGCTAATAAAATAATGTCAAAATTTATAATATCTTGCGATGAAGCAACAACCATTTGTGATAAAAGTCAATATGGAGAAGCGTCATTTGTCGAAAAAATTAAGCTAAATGTTCATTTTATTTTATGTAGAATATGTGGTTTGTATTCCAAGCAAAATACTAAAATGTCTAAAGTATACAAGATGAAAGCACATGACTGTAAAAAAGAACATCGTTGTTTATCTACACAAGAAAAAGAGCATTTAAAAAAGGAACTTCAAGAATTAGAAGCATAAAAAAATAATGCAATTTTTACCTGAAAAAATAGATGATTATGTTGTAAAACATACTCAAAAGGAACCACAGATCTTAAAAGAATTATCTAGAGAAACTTGGCAAAAAGTATTGAATCCAAGAATGTTAAGTGGTGGTTTTCAAGGAAGAGTGTTGTCTATGATTTCTAAATTAGTTCAACCCAAAAATGTATTAGAAATAGGAACTTACACCGGTTATTCTGCGTTGAGTATTGCAGAAGGATTACATCCCGAAGGAACAATTTACACAATTGATAAAAACGAAGAGTTAAGTATTTTACAAGATAAATACTTCGAAAAAGCTGGTTTTAAAGATCAGATTCAGCAATATGTTGGAAATGCGTTGGAAATAATTCCAACTATAAATACAACCTTCGATTTGGTTTTTATTGATGCAGATAAATCAAATTACATCAACTACTTTCATTTAATTATTGATAAAATGAACTCTGGCGGAATTATATTGTCCGATAATGTACTTTGGAGCGGAAAAGTGGTAGAAAAGTTAGATCCAAAAGACTTGGATACAAAAGTACTAATAGAATATAATAAATTGTTGAATTCGGATGAAAGATTGGAAACAGTTGTGTTGCCAATTAGAGATGGATTGACAATAAGCAGAGTGAAATAAAAACTATTTATTCCTTTTTATAGGACCTGTAATTTCATCTTTTACTTTATTAATTTCTTCAGTAACGTCTTTTACTATATTTTTATTAATACCTGGTTTGTCTGCGGTATCGTTAATTTCTCTTTTAATATCGTTTGTAGCATCTTTTAACTGACGCATACCTTTACCCAAACCTCGAGCAATTTCAGGAATTTTATCTGCACCAAATAACATTACTACTATCAAACCGATAATAATAATTTCTGGACCACCAATAAATAAAAAATGTGTACTCATACAAATGCAAAGTTAACCATTTCTATTCTTAGATTCTAAAAATAATTGTAATTTAGATTCGTTAACTAAACTCATTAAAAATGATGCTCAAAAAAGTGTTCTTTAGCCTTCTAATAATTGTTTTTTTTGCCAATTGTAAAACAGCAAAATTAAATAGAACAATTTCTAAGAAAGTAGCTACTGCTTTTTATGAAAATCAATTTACAGGTATTTATATTTACGATATAAAAGCGGACAGAGAAGTATATAATTACAACGGAGATAAGTATTTTACACCAGCAAGTAACACAAAAATATTCACCTTATTTACAGGATTAACCATGTTGCCAGATTCAATTCCGGCATTTAAATATGCGGTAAATAAGGATACAATTACCATTCAAGGAACTGGAGACCCAACTTTTTTACACAATTATTTTAAAGACAGCACTGCTTTAAAAATGATTGACAACTACGCAAAAGCCAATATAATTATTGAGAATAGTACAGATAAACGTTATGGCCCAGGTTGGGCTTGGGAAGATTTCGATTCGTATTTTAGCCCAGAAAGAAGCGCTTTTCCGATGTATGGAAATGTTATAACCGTTCAGAATGAAGATTCAATTGTAGTTGAACCAGCTTATTATCAACAGAAAATAAAAGTAACAGAAGATTTTTACGGAAGAGACGAATACAAAAACAACTTTTACTTTAGAAAAGATCGAAAAACGGAAACTGAAATTCCGATTCTAATTGATTCTACACAAATTGCTACTTTATGGAATGCGATTTTGCCAAATAAAGTTTCCATCATTAAATCATCAGAATTAAAACCATCAACAATAGCATATAGTGTTCCTTCAGATAGTTTATATCGACGCATGATGGAAGTAAGCGACAATTTTTTAGCAGAACAAATTTTAGTATTGGCATCATCAACATTGTCAGATACCTTGAGTTCTTCTAACGTAAGAAAACACGTGTTGGAAAACGAATTAAAAGACTTAAAACAACAACCTCGTTGGGTTGATGGCTCTGGCTTGAGTAGATACAATTTATTTTCACCAATTTCTTTTGTTGAAGTTTTAAGCAAACTATACAAAATGATTCCGCAAGAACGCTTGTTTAACTTATTTCCTGTTGGAGGGAAATTCGGAACGATAAAAGATTGGTACGCAGGTAAAGACAAGCCCTATGTCTTTGCAAAAACAGGAACCGTTGGTAACAACCATAATGTTAGTGGTTATTTAGTAACCAATTCTGGCAATGTATTGGTGTTTAGTTTTATGAACAATCATTTTAAGAAATCAAATGATGAAATTAGAACTCAAATGCAAACCACCTTTGAATGGTTGCGAGATTATTATTAAATCTACTTTTTCTTACCTAATTTTTTTTAAATCTGCGTTTTCATTTTTCAAAAAAATCAAAATTGCATTTTAATTACAGAAAAAGAATATTTTTAATTACTTCATAATAAATTGATAATCAGAATTTTATATAAATTTTCATCACCAGAAATGGTGAGTCATCTCACCGTTTACGGTGAGTTGTAAAATACCCCATTTCTGGTGATTGACACGTATATAATATTCTACTATTTTTGAATAAAAAAATTGCTAAGGTTAATTCTGGGGTTAACCTACCCATGTCAAAATATGTGAAAGCTGTTAAAGACATTAAAATACTGCAGACGAGTTATGAAAAAGAAATATAGGTAATTAATTCAGAAAATCGAGAGAGTAGGAAATAACACTAAAACACAATTATTATGAAGAAACAAAAAATTGCTAATTATTTAAAACTTGGAATTCTATTATTTGTAATTTCACTATTGCTATGGAATTGTGAGAAAGAAGAAGTTAGTTTTGAAACTCCAATTGTAAAACAAAATGTAGTACATATTACTCTTGAAGAGTTTAAAAATGAAAATATTAATTCAACAATATTTAAAGATCTTTCGGGAAATTTAGATATTAATAAACCCTTATTAAATAAAGGAGAAAAGCAGAAAGAAAAAATCACTGTTTTAACAGATAAGATATTAAAGGTTGATAAAAATAATGTTACTACTTATTCTTTTATATTAGAAAAACCAACTTCTAAGACTTCAGATTTTGAAAACTTAATGATATTTAAATATCCGAATGATAATTATAAATTATTTATTTTTAAATATCAATATACAGGTTTAAAAGAAAAGCCATTTAAAATAAAATACAAAAATACCAATGCAAAAAAGATTAAAAATTTTGATTTTTTACGTCAATTATTATCTAAAGATATAGATATCACATTAGATGATTGTGTCTCTGTTTCATATCAACCATGTAGCGGTAGTGGAGATGCGGATGGACATACTGCTGTTGAGGGATATTGTGATGGAAGTGCTACTGTTTTAGACTTTTCTGCTTGTTTTTACCCTGATAGTGGTACTGGAATTGACGGAATAGGAAATAATAATGGTACAGGAGATTCAAATGATTCAGTAGACGATTATTCTACTTCTGGAGGCGGAACTAATAACCCAAGTGGTACAGGAGCAGTTAATACTCCTCCATGTGGAGATTCAGTACATGAGTGTGGTAAAAAAGCAGATATAATTGCTAGTCAACTACAATTAAATTCTGATGAAAGTAACTGGTTGAGAGATCAACCAGAAGAAACTATTATAAATTTTGAAATTTTTCTATTAGAAAATAATTATTCTGATGAAAGTGAAATTTTTGCTAAAGATTATATACAGTTATCAATTCTTGGTATAGATAATTTAACAAATGAAGAAATTGAAAGTTTCTTTAACTTTAATCAAGACTATAAAAATAGAATGTCAGCGAGTGAAAGGATTATTTTTAATAACATGTCTAAATTTAAACAAATGGGCTATCTTTTTAATGGACAAAAGGCTACATGGAGAGCTGAAAATTTATATCCAAATTCATTACACAATGGAAAAGGAGATGCCTTTAGACATGCTTACTTTAATGGATTAAATGCTTTTTTACTCGGAGAACCTTTAGCTAAGAGTTTAGCGACTGCTCATGAAAACAAACCTTTACGTTACTTTCATGAGTCTAAAGAAAAAGAAATGGATTTATTCAACAATCAAGTTGGAAGAGATAGAGTGAACTTTTTTCAAGATGGCTTCAATTCTTTGGAAGAGAGTATTTTAGAGGCAATGAGTTATGGACTGCTAAGATATTTATCGAATTTAGAAGGTGGAAAATCCAGCGGTAGAGCAACAAATCTTTCAGAATTAACGTTCTCAAACAATTAAACAATTATACAATGAAAAAATTAATACTTGTCTTGTCAATATTTGTCTTTGTTTCTTGTAATACACAAGACAAAAAGAAAATTACAATTATAGATTTCTCTAAAATAAGAATTGATACTCTTAGGCCTTATGACAATAAAAGTTATGTTGGTTACTATATTAAAGTAAAAGGAAATGTAAATGATAGTATAAAAATTCAAAGAAAAGGGTACTATGATGTTATCTTAACTGGAGAAATAGATACTCTAATTAATGGAGATTATTACGGAGGAGAAAATGTTATTTTTATATTCAAACCCTATCTTGCAAATCAGGGAAAGGTTGAAATTGAATATAGTTTATAAAAAGAAAAAGTAACAAAGTGTATGAAAAATAGTAGTTAAAAACTAGACTAAATGTTTAATTTTTTTCTGCTATTTTTATTTTTAAATCGAAAGTAAAAATTAATTTATTATACTATTTTTTCACCAACATTCGCTTAATCTCATTCAACTTCATCAAGGCTTCAATTGGCGTTAGCGTATCAATATTGGTAGCCAAAATTTGTTCTTTGATGTTTTCTAATAAAGGATCGTCAAGTTGAAAAAAACTTAATTGCATTTCTTCGTGTTGCACCATTTTCAACGTTTCTTTTACTTCCTTATTTGTGTGGTTTTTTTCTAGCTGTTCTAAGATTTTGTTGGCTCTATGAATTACTTGTGTTGGCATTCCTGCTAATTTAGCAACATGAATTCCAAAACTATGATTGCTTCCGCCAGCAACCAATTTACGTAAGAAAATAATGGTATCTTTTAATTCTTTTACAGAAACATTGAAGTTTTTAATACGCCCAAAAGTTTCCGTCATATCATTTAATTCATGATAATGTGTTGCAAATAATGTTTTTGCTTGTGATGGATGTTCGTGTAAGTATTCTGCAATTGCCCAAGCAATTGAAATTCCGTCATAAGTAGAAGTTCCTCTGCCAATTTCATCCAACAACACCAAACTACGTTCAGAAATATTGTTCAGAATCGACGCTGTTTCGTTCATTTCTACCATAAAAGTAGATTCGCCCATCGAAATATTATCAGAAGCACCAACACGGGTAAAAATCTTATCTACAATTCCGATTCTCGCATTTTGTGCAGGAACATAACTTCCCATTTGTGCTAACAATACGATCAATGCAGTTTGACGTAAAATAGCAGATTTACCAGACATATTTGGCCCGGTAATCATAATAATTTGTTGCTGATTTCTGTTCAACACAACATCATTGGCAATATATTCTTCGCCAATTGGCAATTGTTTTTCAATGACTGGATGACGGCCGTTTTTAATTTCTAAATCGGTACTATCATCTAAAACAGGGCGAACATAATTATTATCAATTGCCGTTTTTGCAAAGGACAACAAACAATCTAATTGTGCAATTCCGTTGGCATTTTGCTGAACAGGTTGTACAAAATTGATGATATATTCAATCAGTTTAGAGAAAATGGCTAGCTCTAAAGTTTGAATTTTTTCTTCAGCACCTAAAATTTTGGTTTCGTATTCTTTTAATTCTTCAGTAATATAGCGCTCAGCGTTTACCAAGGTTTGTTTACGAATCCATTCTTCTGGAACTTTATCTTTATGCGTATTCCGAACTTCAATATAATATCCGAATACATTATTAAAGGCAATTTTTAAACTTGTAATTCCTGTTCGCTCTGTTTCACGAGCCAACATATTGTCTAAATATTGTTTTCCAGAATTTGAAATCGCACGCAAATCATCTAATTCTTGCGAAACGCCATTTGCAATTGCATTTCCTTTATTGATGTTAACTGGAGAATCATCAAACAAGGTTTCAGAGATTTTTGAAATTAAATCTGTACAAGTATTTAATTGTTTTCCGATTTGTTTTACGGATGCATTTTTGCTTTTTTCTGCGGCTTCTTTAATGGGTAAAATAGCCTGCAAAGAATTCTTTAATAAGACAACTTCTCTTGGTGAAGCTTTTCCTGTTGCTACTTTAGAAATCAACCGTTCAATATCACTTATTTGTTTGATTTGATAGGTGACAGTTTTAAAGAAATCATCAGAATTTATTAAATACTTAACCGTTTCATGACGCTTTTCTATGGCTGCTTTATTCTTTAAAGGCAATGCCAACCAACGTTTTAATAAGCGCCCGCCCATTGGCGAAATAGTTGCATCAATAATGTCTAATAGCGTAACAGAATTCACCGAAGTTCCGTGATAAAGCTCTAAATTTCTGATAGTAAACCGATCCATCCAAACATAATTATCTTCAGCAATTCTAGAGATATTTTGAATGTGTGATAATTGTTTGTGTTGTGTTTCGGACAAATAAAATAATATTGCTCCGGCAGCTACAATTCCGCTAGATAAATCTTGAATTCCGAAACCTTTTAGACTTTTTACATCAAAATGATTTTGCAACGATTCTTGTGCGTATTCAGGCTGAAAAACCCAATCATCTAAATAAAAAGTATAAAAACGATTTTCGAATAATTCTAAAAACTGTTGCTTGTGTCTTTTCTCAACCAAGACTTCACTTGGATTGAAGTTTTGTAATAATTTATCAATGTATTCATCGTTTCCTTGCGCCACCAAATATTCTCCAGTAGAAACATCTAAGAAAGAAATTCCGAGTTGTTTTTTATCAAAATGTACAGCCGCTAAAAAGTTGTTGGTTTTGCTTTGTAATACTTCATCATTGAACGCAACTCCAGGTGTAACTAACTCTGTAACGCCACGTTTTACAATGGTTTTTGTCATTTTAGGATCTTCTAACTGATCACAAATGGCAACACGCATTCCGGCTTTTACTAGCTTTGGTAAATAGGTGTTTAAAGAATGATGAGGAAAACCAGCCAATGCAGTTTCGGTTTCACTTCCTGCACCACGTTTGGTTAAAACAATTCCTAATACATGAGCGGCTTTTTTAGCATCTTCGCCAAAGGTTTCGTAAAAATCTCCAACTCTAAACAATAACATGGCATCAGGATATTTTACCTTGATAGCATTATATTGTTTCATTAATGGAGAAACCTTTTTTGTAGTTGCTTTTGTCAAGTTTCAGAAATTTAGATTAGTTTTGCGAAGATAAAGAAAAGTAGTTAGTGGTTTGGTATTTGGCACTTAGTTTTCAAAACGAATATCGAAATACGTTGCCCTAGAAACCAAATACGAATCTCTGAAACTTTTTTGCCTTTGTAGCTTTTGACCCTTTGTAGCTCTGAAACTAAAAGAATATGAGAAAACTAAAAAATAGCGAGTTAGATAGAATCTCTGTTGATGCTTTTAAAGAAGTATCAAAAACTCCTTTAATTGTTGTGCTAGATAATATTAGAAGCTTAAATAATGTAGGTTCTGTTTTTAGAACTAGCGATGCTTTTTTGATTGAAAAAATTTATCTCTGCGGAATTACTGCAACACCACCAAATAAGGAAATTCACAAAACAGCATTGGGCTCTACTGAATCTGTAGAATGGGAATACGCAAAAGATACGTTAGAATTAGTTAAAAAGCTGAAAGCTGAAAGTGTAAAAATTCTTGCAATTGAACAAGCAGAAAATAGCACAATGCTAAATGAATTTACTTCGGAGAAAAATCAAAAATACGCAGTTGTTTTAGGCAATGAAGTAAAAGGCGTGCAACAAGAAGTGGTTTATGCTTCTGATTATTGTATAGAAATTCCACAATTAGGAACCAAACATTCTTTAAATATATCTGTAAGTTGTGGTGTTGTTTTATGGGACTTGTTTAATAAGTTAAATTAAATACGAAACAGGAAAAACAACTAATTTTTATATACCAATAATAAGTTTAGCAATCCAAAAGTAAATTAGAATTCCAAAAATATCATTACTTGTTGTAATAAAAGGACCAGTTGCAATTGCTGGATCAATTCCTTGTTTATCTAAAAACAATGGAATAAAAGTTCCAATTAATCCTGCAACAATAATAACTACAATTAACGAAACAGAAATAGCCAGAGCTTTTTGAGCTTCACCGTTATAAAGCCAAATAAATAAAAACAAAAAGACAGCAAGGATTAATCCATTTAATGCAGCAAGTAGCATTTCTTTAATCAATCGTTTATTGACACTTCCTTTAACATCATCATTTGCTAAACCTTGTACAATAATTGCAGATGATTGTACGCCAACATTTCCTGCCATCGCTGCAATCAAAGGAGTAAAAAAGAATAATATGGCATCTTCACTAAATAAATCTTGAAAACCTTCCATAATTAAGAAAGCCCCAACACCACCAATAAGACCTAAAAATAACCAAGGAATACGTGCTTTTGTTAATTGAAAAATACTGTCATCAGAATCTACATCTTGTGTTAAACCAGCAGCCATTTGATAATCTTTATCAGCTTCTTCTTTTAATACATCAACAATGTCGTCAATAGTAATTCTACCTAATAAAACATTGTTGTCATCTACAACAGGAATAGCTTCTAAATCATATTTAGCCATAATTCTTGCAACTTCATCATCATCTTCATTTACATTTACAGCATCTACTGTAGGTTTGGATATATCAGCAATTTTTTGATCAGATTTTGCTATTATTAAATCCTTTAAAGATAATCTACCAACCAATTTATCTTCTTTATCTACAACGTAAATAGAATGTACTCTTGTAACTTCTTTTGCTTGACCTCTTATTCTTCTCATGCAGCCAGCAACCGTCCAAGTTTCATAAACTTTTACAAGCTCTTTTGCCATTAACGAACCCGCAGTATTATCTCGGTAAGAAAGTAATTCCTTAATATCTGCAGCCAACTCATCATCATCTAAAGCTTTAATTACGCGCTTTTGACGTTCTTCTGAAAGTTCTCCAATAATATCTGCAGCATCATCAGAGTCCATTTCTCCAACTTCGTTTGCAATTTCTTTAGCGGAAAAGTTTTCAAGTATTTTTTCACGAATATCTTCATCTAACTCTGTAAGAATTTCTGATGTTTTTTCGCTATCTAAAAGTTTGATAATATAAATAGCTTCATCAAAAGTTACCTCGTCTACCACCTCTGCAATATCTGCAAAGTGAACCTCAGAAAATAAGTCGATTACTGCTTCTTCATTATTTAAAATGATAAGCTCAGAGAGGTTTTCTAAAAATTCATTGGTAATTTCAAATGCCATTTTTTGCTATTTTTTCAGTCAGATTAATGAATTCTTGAACCGATAATTGTTCTGGGCGTTTTGTAAAGATAGGGTCTTCTTTTAAAGAATCCGAAAGGTTGAATGATTTTAAACTACCACGCAACATTTTTCTTCGTTGATTAAATGCTGTTTTTACAACTCTAAAAAATAATTTCTCATCAACAGGAAGTGTGTAATTTTCTTTTCTGATAAATCTGATTACACCAGAGTCTACTTTTGGAGGTGGATTAAAAACAGTTGGCGGAACGGTAAATAAGTATTCTACATCATAAAAAGCTTGCGTTAAAACAGATAGTATTCCGTAAACTTTACTGCCTTCTTTTTCTGCAATTCTCATGGCAACCTCTTTTTGAAACATGCCAGCAAATTCTGGTACATATTCCCTATTTTCAATTGCTTTAAAAACAATTTGTGTAGAAATATTGTAAGGGAAATTACCAATAATGGCTACTTGTTCTTTATTAAAAAGTTGTGATATTTGATGTTTTAAGAAATCGCCTTCTAGTACGCTAAATTTTTCTTGAGTTGTATTTAATTTTAAATGCTCAAGAGGGAATGTTTCTTTTAAATACCTTACAGAATGAGAATCAATCTCCATTACTGTGAGTTTTGGTTTTTTTTCTAATAAATACTTTGTTAAAACACCCATTCCTGGACCAATCTCTAACACATGATTGTATCCCTTTTCAGTTAATGAATCGGCTATTTTCTTAGCGATAGTTTCATCAGTTAAAAAATGTTGACCTAAATGTTTTTTTGCTCTAACACTCATGTTAATTAGTTATTTCGTTAGAGAAAAACTCGTTTACTATTTTTAATTCTGTTCTAAAAGTCAACACTTTATCTGCAAATTTTTGCATTCCACCAACTTGTAACCTCTCTGCATCTTCTTTGTAATAATTGTCTAAATCTTCTCTAGTTTTTGCGCTGTATTGTACAGAATATGTAACGCCGCCCATATCTTCTTCCACTAAAACTTGAGTTAATTTTGCTGAGGTAAATTTTCCTGTAGCTAAAACTTCTGGAATATGATTATGAATCCATTCTAGCCATTCTTCATGAATGCTTTTGTCTATGCTTAAAGTTACGTTATAAATGTACATTTGTGTAGTTGTTAATTAACAATATCGCCTCTGAGCTCTCTGTATTTTTTTCTAGCACCCACTAAATAAATACTCGAAGGATGCTCAAAAATAATCTTTTGATAATACTCAGAAGCTTTTTCTGTATTATTTAATTTCGAATGATAAATTTCTGCAATTTGATAGATCGAATCATCAACAAAAATTCCTTCTTTATCTAAAGTGATAATTTGAGTATAGTTGTCGATTGCTTTTTGATATTGATTGGTTTTTACAAATAAACCCGCTTGCTTAAATAACGCTTCATCTTCAATTTTTTGACCTTTATAATTGGTAATTACTTTTTGTAAAGTATCAATTGCTTGTGTGTTTTTATTTTGAAACGCCAACAAATCTGCTTTTGCATATAATTGCAAACCAAGGTCTAAAGAGTCTTTTGGTTGATTGTCTGAAATGATTAAAAATAAATCTAACGCATCATTAGCTATTAATTGCGTAGTAGAAGCTTTTAACACTTTTAATTGCGCAAAAGCCCATTTAAAATCGTTTTTAAAATACGAAGTTTGTGCAACTTTAAATCGCGCTTGCTGCGCTAACGGATGATTTTTAATACTTGTCTGTACTTGAGAAAAATAAATTAATGCGCGATTGTAATTTCCTATAAACACATGAACATCACCCAGTTTTAATTTAATTTCTGCTTTTTGAAATTTTGAAGTTGCAATTTCTAATGCATTTTTTAAAACTGAAATTGCTTTTTTAGGCTCGTTTTTCTTAAAAGTTAAATATTCTGCATATTCAAGTTGTATTTTTAATGTAGAAGATTTTTTTCCGTAACGATTAAAAATGGTATCAAAAAGAGGTTCTATGTTTTCTTGATTTGTTGCAATTGCTATTTTTACCGTGTATAAATTAGCAGTTAAAATTTGATCTATAAAAGGGCTTTTTTCTAAAATAAAATCAAAGCATTTTTTTGCCGTATCAAAAGCATCGTTGTTGTAAGAATTGTATCCTAAGTTGATAATATTTACAATATATTTTGGATTTCTATTATATAAAGCTTTTTCTTGAATTAGTGCTTTTTCGTATTCTTTTTGCTGAATAAACAACCAACTTAATAATTGATTCCAAACATCTTTCGGGTTGCTAACTGACTTTTTAAGTAGCGCTCTTTTAAATAAAATGTTGTTATTACTTAAGCGATCATCTGTTATATATTTGCTTATAAATCTTTGTATGGTATTTAAATAGTCTTCATTTTTATCAATCAAACCGATGTACGAAGTAAACATTCTTTCGAATTCTCCTTTTTCTCCATAAATCTGTGCAACTTGAAATTTATAATTTGCATTCGGGTTGTAACGCATTGTTTCTTCATAAGCCAAAATAGCATAATCTAATAATGCATTATCTTTAAATAACCTACCAATAAAACCGCCCATTCCAGCGTTCTTTTTTATAGAATTGATGGCTTTATCATAATAAATTATGGCCGTTTCTTTTTGTTGTTGTTTCTCGTAATTATAACCTAATTCAACATTTAAATAAGAATATGCTGGGTTCTTTATCAAGCGTTCTTTTAATAATTTTTCAACAGTTTCAAATTGCGATGTTTCTTGATAAGAACTAATCAACCTTTTTAAATAAGTGGTGTTAAAAGGATTTTTATCAAACAGAACTTTAAATAATTGTGTTGCTTTTTCATATTCTCCATCTCTATAATATCTTTCTGCTAACATATAATCTTCTTGCCCATAACTTAATGAGCTAAATAAGATAAAAAATAGAATTATGGTTTTTTTCATGGTACTCAAAGATAAGAACAAGAACGTTAAATTTTTACTAAATCAGATGATTTCTAAATATGTGATGTAACATTTTGGCATGAAACTTGTCTATTGGATATAAGAACTAACAAAATTTAAAATTATGAGCGAATTAACTAAACAATACGAACAAGCAAAAAACAACTCTAAAGTGTTTATGCAAAACGGACAAATAGGGGCATATTTAAGTGCATTATTAGAAATGAATAAATACAAAAGATTAATGGTTGCAGTTGTTGCAAACTAAAGTTAGTTTGCAGTTCACGGTTTTCAGTAAGCAGTCTGTTTCTGACTTAATACTGCGTTCTAAAAACGGACTACTTAATCATATCAAAACCACAATACGGCACTAAAGCATCCGGAATTTTAATTCCATTTTCGGTTTGATAGTTTTCTAATATTCCAGCCAAAACTCTAGGCAGCGCAAGAGAACTTCCATTTAATGTATGTGCTAACTGACTTTTTCCTTCTTTATTTTTAAAACGCAACTTTAATCTATTTGCTTGATAGGTTTCAAAGTTTGATGCAGAACTTATTTCTAGCCATCTATCTTGAGCAGTCGAAAACACTTCAAAATCGAATGTTAACGCAGAAGTAAATCCTGTATCTCCACCACATAAACGTAAAATTCTGTACGGTAATTTTAAATCCCTTAAAATATCTTTGATGTGATCTACCATTCCGTTTAAAGCTTCATAAGAATTATCTGGATGTTCAATTCTTACAATTTCTACTTTATCAAATTGATGCAATCTGTTTAAACCTCTTACGTGAGCTCCATAACTTCCTGCTTCTCTTCTAAAACATGGAGTGTAACCTGTACAGGTAATTGGAAAATCACTTTCAGAAACTAAGTTTCCTCTAAACATATTTGTAATTGGTACTTCTGCAGTCGGAATTAAATATAAATCATCTACAGTAGAATGATACATTTGTCCTTCTTTATCTGGTAATTGCCCAGTTGCAGTAGCAGAATCAACATTTACCAAATGCGGAACTTGATATTCTTTATAACCAGCTTCAAT
>JBLHOD010000015.1:0-14242 GCA_047622545.1 Polaribacter sp.
CCCTCAAAAGCAATCCCAAAAGCATTAGCAAAAGCCGGAATCGCTTTAAATGATGTAGATTATTTTGAGTTAAACGAAGCGTTTGCTGTTGTTGGATTAGCAAATATGAAAATTTTAGGATTAACTTCAGACAAGGTAAATATTAATGGTGGCGCAGTTTCATTAGGACATCCATTAGGAGTTTCTGGAGCAAGAATTGTTATTGCTTTGACATCAGTTTTAAAACAAAATAACGCGAAAATCGGTGCTGCTGCAATTTGTAATGGTGGCGGTGGCGCAAGCGCAATGGTAATTGAAAAAATATAATATTTAACCTCCTTTTCTTTTATGCTATACGGCATTTGTAACTTAAGTATTGTTCCTTTAAGAGCAGAAGCTTCAGACGAATCTGAAATGGTTTCTCAAGTGCTTTTTGGAGAACATTTTAAAGTACTGGAGATGAGGAAAGATTGGAGTAAAATTAGAATTCATTTTGATTCTTGTGAAGGTTTTATAGATAATAAACAATTTGAAGAAATTACTGAAGAAGTATATCAAGAGTTATCTAATTCTAAAGCAACTTTATCGGGAGAACTTATCGATTTTATTACTGAAGAAAACGGAAATTTATCAACTATACCTATTGGTGCTACGTTACCATTTTTCAGCAATAAGAAAGCTTTAATTGGTGATAAAGAATATAGGTACGAAGGCTCAATTATCAATAAAATATTAGAAAAGAACTACATTCTTAAAACATCTTTTTTGTTTTTAAATTCACCACATTTTTGGGGCGGAAAAACACCTTTTGGAGTTGATAGTTCTGGTTTTACCCAAATGGTGTATAAACTTTGTGGATATCAACTATTAAGAAAGGCAAAAGAACAAGCAACTCAAGGAGAGGTATTAAGTTTTATTGAAGAAAGTGAGCCTGGAGATTTGGCTTTTTTTGATGACAATGAAGGAGTTATTACTCATGTTGGAATTATAATGAAAGATAATTACATTATTCATGCTCATGGAAAAGTTAGAATAGACAGATTAGATCATAGTGGCATTTATAATGTTGATTCAAAACGACATACACACAAACTCAGAGTAATAAAAAAAATTATTTAGCATAAAAAAAACCGAAACAATTGTTTCGGTTTTTTATTTGGTTTCGTTAAAATTACTTTAACGTATCTAATACCTTTCTTAATTCTGCAGCTTTATCTGTCATAGATAATTGCTCATAAACACCAATTAACAAACGTACAGTTTCTGAACTTCTTTCTGCTTTATCAGCTTTAATTAAGAGCGGTAGAACTCTACTAAACAAAGCTTTACGGTCTGCTTGATATTTATCATACCCTTTTGTATCCGACATCGGTAAAGCATTCATTTTTATTACCAAATCAGCATCTTTTAATAAAATCGTATTTGCTAACATCCAATTTCCTTTTGGATAATCAGCTTTAATTTCTATAGCCTTAGCAAAATATTTTTCTGCTTGCTCGATGTTTTTATCGTTGTAACTTACAATACCAATATTGAAAAACAAATCTGGGTTTCTTGGATCTCTTTCTGTAGCTTCTTTCATTAATGCTTCAAACTTTTTAGGTTGTTCTAAGTCATTATAGATATAAGCTTCTGTCAATAATAATTGTAAATTATCTGGTTCTGATTTACGTAACTCTTGAACCAAAGCAATAGCTTCACTATGCTTTTTTTGTTTTGATAAAATAGTAACAAGACTCTTTAAATTATCATTTCTTTTTGATGGTGAATATGTAATAGAAGCATTGATGTATTTACCAGACTTCATCATTAAATTCATCTCTTCTTTAGAGTTAAATGTTATATTTTGATTAGATTCTTTATCAACTGCACCATAAATCTTATTAATACTAGTATAACCTAAATCCTTTAGTTGGCTATAGTAATTAAAAGAAGCATCAAAATCTTGAGCTTGTAAAGCTAATTGAGCCGCATTTGACAAAAACAAAGTATCCTTTTTGTCCAAATTATATCTTATATAAAATGCTTTAGCTGCTTCTTTGTAATTTTTAGCATCATTAAGTGCAAACGCTTTTTTGCCAACTTCATCTTTTAAAAGATTAAAAAGTGGTAAAGCATCATCTGAATAACGTTCTCTTCCAGAATTTTTTTCGAATTCAAATAAATCTTTGTAAGCTTTTGCCGCTTTTTCGTATTCTTTTTTACCTCCAAAAGCTTGAGCTTTTAGAAAGTAATATTTAGATTTCAATTTTTCATCTGCATTTGTAATTGAACTCTCAGCTGAACTAAGGGCTGTTATTGCTAATGAATAATCTTGGTTTTTTATCGCTTTTTCTGCAGATTTCAATTCGCTCTTTTGCGAAAAAGCTGTTACTGTAAACAACCCTAACGCTACTAATAATATTTGTTTTTTCATTCTAAATAATTTTAATCGTCTTTTTTTTATTCTTGACTTTCTGTTGTGTCGTTGTCAGCTTCTGTGTCAATTTCATTTTCTTCAATTTCTTCCTCCTCGTGTTGTACTTTTGCCACAGCAGCAATGCCATCAGATTCTTTTATGTTTATTAATTTAACTCCCTGAGTTGCTCTACCCATTACTCGTAAATCTGCAACAGCCATTCTAATTGCAATTCCAGATTTATTAATAATCATTAAATCATCATCATCTGTAACATTTTTAATAGCCACCAAACTTCCTGTTTTATCTGTAATATTTAAAGTTTTTACACCTTTTCCTCCTCTATTAGTAATTCTATAATCTTCTAAATTAGATCTTTTCCCGTATCCTTTCTCAGAAACTACTAAAATATTACTTTCATCATCGTTAACGGCAACCATTCCGATTACCTCATCATTATCATGTTGAAGTCTAATTCCTCTAACTCCAGAAGCTGTTCTTCCCATCGGACGCGTTTTGCTTTCTTCAAAACGAATTGCTTTTCCAGATTTTAAGGCTAACATAACTTGACTTTCTCCGTTGGTTAATTTAGCTTCTAATAATTCATCCCCTTCTTTAATAGTAATTGCATTAATACCATTTGTTCTTGGACGAGAATATTGTTCTAAAGATGTTTTCTTAACCTGACCTTTTTTAGTGGCCATAATTACAAAACTGCTGTTAATATATTCCTCATCTTTTAAATCTTGAGTTACTAAGTATGCTTTTACTTTATCGTCTTGTTCAATATTGATCAAGTTTTGCATTGCTCTTCCTTTGGTGTTTTTTCCGCCTTCAGGAATTTCATACACACGCATCCAGAAAACTTTTCCTTTTTGAGTAAAGAATAACATATACTGATGATTTGTACCAACAAATAAATGTTCTAAGAAATCTTCATTACGAGTTGCAGTCCCTTTTTGACCTCTTCCTCCTCTATTTTGCACTTTATATTCGTCAAGATTTGTTCTTTTCAAGTATCCAGCATTAGAAATGGTAACTACAACTTGAGTATCAGGAATCATATCTTCGATACTCATATCTCCACCTGCATATTCAATATGAGAACGACGAGCATCACTATATTTATCTCTAACTGCAATCAGTTCATCTTTAATTATTTGATAACGTCTTGGTTCGTTTTCTAAAATATCTTTTAAATCAACAATCGTTTTCATGATTTCCTCAAACTCAGCACGCAATTTATCTTGCTCTAAACCAGTAAGTTGACGCAAACGCATTTCTACTATTGCTTTTGCTTGAATTTCTGTTAATTCAAAACGAGTAATTAAACTTTCTCTTGCTTCATCTGCATTAGAAGAAGCTCTAATAATTTTGATTACTTCATCAATATTATCAGAAGCAATAATTAATCCTTCTAAAATATGAGCTCTTGCTTCGGCTTTCTTTAATTCATATTTTGTTCTACGAACAACAACTTCATGTCTATGTTCAACAAAATAATGAATTAACTCTTTTAAGTTTAATTGCTCTGGTCTTCCATTTACCAATGCAATATTATTTACACTAAAAGAAGTTTGTAGTGAAGTATATTTAAATAATTTATTTAAAACGATGTTTGGTATTGCATCACGTTTTAAGATGTACACAATACGCATTCCGTTTCTATCAGATTCATCTCTAATATTAGAGATTCCTTCTAATTTCTTATCATTAACTAATTCAGCAGTTTTTTTAATCATATCTGCTTTATTAACTTGATAAGGAATTTCAGTAACGATAATACACTCACGTCCTTTAACTTCTTCAATTACTGCTTTTGCACGCATAACAATACGTCCACGACCAGTATGAAAAGCTTCTTTTACTCCTTCATAACCATAAATAATTCCGCCAGTTGGAAAATCTGGAGCTTTAACATATTCCATTAACCCATCAATATCAATATCTCTATTTTCTATATAAGCTAATGTTCCGTTTACAACTTCAGTTAAATTGTGTGGCGCCATGTTTGTTGCCATTCCTACAGCAATACCAGAAGCTCCATTTACTAATAAATTCGGAATTCTAGTTGGTAACACAGTTGGTTCTAGCAACGTATCATCAAAGTTTAAACGATGATCAACAGTATCTTTTTCTATATCAGATAACATATCTTCAGAAATTTTCTGCATTCTAACCTCAGTATAACGCATTGCTGCTGGGCTATCGCCATCAACTGAACCAAAATTTCCTTGTCCATCAACCATCATATATCGCTGACTCCAATGTTGAGCCATACGCACCATTGAATCATATACAGAAGTATCTCCATGTGGATGATACTTTCCTAATACCTCTCCAACAATTCTTGCTGATTTTTTATAAGAACCTGTAGCTTTTATACCTAACTCATGCATTCCAAACAAAACTCTTCGATGTACTGGTTTTAGACCATCTCTTACATCTGGTAATGCTCTAGAAACAATAACCGACATTGAGTAATCAATGTACGCAGATTTCATTTGTTCCTCAATGTTAATCGGAATCAACTTTTCTCCGTCTGTCATATTATATTTATGTATTAATTTTTATACTAATTTCTTAAAGGAGCAAGATACACTTTTTTACTTTTTTACTCAAAAAAAAACACGTTCTGATTGTCTAGAGTTATGAACATTTTTTAATATTTTTTAACAAGGTTTACACAGCTGATTTTCAACCATTTCTAATCAATATTTTTAAGACAATTTGACAATTATTTTAAACTGGCACTTTTTTTGTAATTTTTTCATAAAAAATCTACTAAATTTACAATTAGATATACAAATATATGGACGATAATTTTTCACCAAGAGTAAGAGATGTAATCACCTTTAGTAAAGATGAAGCTTTACGTTTAGGTCATGATTTTATTGGAACAGAGCATTTATTATTAGGCTTAATTAGAAAAGGAGAAGGCAAAGCAATTGACATAATGACTGCTTTTGATGTCGATTTAGAGTTGATGCGTAAAAGAATTGAAAAATTAAACCCTGCAGAAATTAGTTTTACTGATGTTGGCGAGAAGAAAAAAAGCCTCCATTTAACAAGACAAGCAGAGAAAGCGTTGAAAACAACTTTTTTAGAGGCTAAACTATATCAAAGTGAAGCTATTGACACTGCACATTTATTGTTATGTATTTTAAGAAATGAAAATGATCCAACAACAAAGTTGTTAAACAAAATGTATATTGATTATGATCAAGCAAAAGCTTTGTATAAACAATTGCATACAGATGAATCAGAAACCTCTATAGATCCAGTTGCAGAAACTCCTTCTGATGATGAATTTGATCAAGAAAAATCTAATCCTTATGGCCAACAACCACAAAAAGGTCCTGCTGCTGCAAAAAAATCTAAAACTCCGGTTTTAGACAATTTTGGCAGAGATTTAACTGCATTGGCAGAAGCTAATAAATTAGATCCTGTTGTTGGTAGACAAAAAGAAATTGAACGTGTTTCTCAAATATTAAGTAGAAGAAAGAAAAACAATCCAATGTTAATTGGAGAACCTGGTGTTGGTAAATCTGCCATTGCAGAAGGGTTGGCTTTAAGAATTGTAAACAGAAAAGTATCAAGGACTTTATTTGACAAACGTATTGTCTCTCTAGATTTAGCAAGTTTGGTTGCTGGGACAAAATATCGTGGACAGTTTGAAGAACGTATGAAAGCGTTGATGAACGAGTTAGAAAAAAATCAAGACATCATTCTTTTTATTGATGAAATTCATACAATCGTTGGTGCTGGTGGAGCAACTGGTTCTTTAGATGCATCAAATATGTTAAAACCTGCATTGGCTCGTGGAGAAATTCAATGTATTGGAGCGACTACTTTAGATGAATTTAGAACAAATATTGAAAAAGATGGCGCATTAGAACGTCGTTTTCAAAAAATAATTGTAGAACCTACAACTGTTGAAGAAACGATTCAGATTTTACATAATATTAAAGAAAAATACGAAGAACATCACAATGTTGATTTTACTGATAACGCAATTGAAGCTTGTGTAAAGTTAACCAACAGATATATGACAGATCGTTATTTACCAGACAAAGCAATAGACGCTTTAGATGAATCTGGTTCTCGAATTCATATTACAAATATTGTTGTACCAAAACAAGTTCTCGCTTTAGAATCCGAATTAGAAATAATTCGTACAAATAAAACAAAAGCTGTAAGCGGTCAAAAATATGAAGAAGCTGCAAAGTTAAGAGATGATGAAAAAAATATTGAAGCAGCTTTAGAATCAGCTCAAAAACAATGGGAAGAAGATTCTAAATTAAATAGAGAAATTGTAACTGAAGATAATGTTGCTGAAGTTGTTTCTATGATGACAGGAATTCCTGTAAATAGAGTTGCAGAAGCAGAAACGAACAGATTACACGAATTACCAGACTTGATCAAAGGAAAAGTAATCGGACAAGATGAAGCAGTTACTAAAGTAGTAAAAGCAATACAACGTAACAGAGTTGGATTAAAAGACCCGAATAAGCCAATTGGTTCATTTATCTTTTTAGGTCAAACTGGAGTTGGTAAAACACAATTAGCTAAAGTCTTAGCAAAAGAGTTATTTGATTCAGAAGATTCCTTAATAAGAATTGACATGAGTGAATACATGGAAAAATTTGCTATTTCTAGATTAATTGGTGCACCTCCAGGTTATGTTGGCTATGAAGAAGGCGGGCAATTAACTGAAAAAGTGAGACGCAAACCTTATGCTGTAGTTTTACTTGATGAAATTGAAAAAGCACATCCAGATGTTTTTAATATGTTGCTTCAAATTTTAGATGATGGTTTTATTACGGATAGTTTAGGAAGAAAAATCGATTTTAGAAATACTATTATTATTATGACTTCTAATATTGGTGCAAGACAATTAAAAGATTTTGGTGCTGGAGTTGGGTTTGGGACTTCTTCTAAAGTTGCTCAAGCAGATAAAAATGCAAAAGGAATTATTGAAAATGCTTTAAAAAAATCGTTTGCTCCAGAATTTTTAAATAGAATTGATGATGTCGTTGTATTTAACCCGTTAGAAAGAGAGCAAATTCATTTAATTATAGATATCGAATTAGACAAACTGTTGCATAGAATTTCTGACTTAGGCTATACATTAAAGCTAAGCGGAAAAGCAAAAGATTATATAGCAGACAAGGGATTTGATAAAAAGTACGGAGCAAGACCATTAAAAAGAGCTATACAGAAATATATTGAAGATGCATTGGCAGAAGAAATAGTTAATTCCAAATTATCTGAAGGTGATACAATTTTAATGGATTTAAATTCTAAAACCAATACGCTTACAATAAAAATTAAAAAAGGCAAAAAAGCTCCTGAAGAGATAAAAGAACGAAAACAAGAATAGTTAAAAAACCGAGCAAATTGCTCGGTTTTTTTATGAAAAAAATAACATTGATATCAATAAAAAGGCACTAATCATTTACTTATATTTGCATTAAATTAAAAAATTATTATAATGAAAAAAATTACGTTCATCTTTGTTTTATTCTTAGGATTTATTTCCTGTAAAAATCAAACACAACCTTTTGTTTCTTTTTCAGGTGAATTGACCAATATGAAAGAAAATGACACCATTCTTTCTATAAAAAGCAAAGAATATTCAAAAGATATCAAGATTACTAGTAACGGAACATTCAAAGACACGCTTAACATAAAAAAAGCAGGTTATTACACCTTGGTTTTAGATAATAAAAATTATGGATTTGTCTTTTTAAGAAATGGTTTCGACCTAAAACTAACAGCAGATAATAATTCGTTTTTTCAAACCACAAAATATTCTGGTAATGGCGCTAATACTACAAATTATTTATTAGATCAATATAAATATAACGTGGCTTTAGGCAACACAAATAAAATGTTTTTGCTAGAAAAAGAAGTCTTCACAAAAAAACTAAATAACATTAAATATAGTTATGATAGTTTAAGGAAACTTCATGGAGAAATAGACACCATGATTGTTAGAATAAATAACAAACAAAATATCGAATTGTTTAATTTATTAGAAAACAATTACGACTCTCAACATATTAAAATTTTACAGCAAATTAAAACAGAAGAATTATTAGGAAAAGGAAAACCTTCTCCAAAATTCAACAACTACTTAAATTATAAAGGTGGTAAAACTTCATTAGATTCATTTAAAGGAAAATATGTATATATAGATGTTTGGGCAACTTGGTGTAAGCCATGTCTTGCACAAATTCCTTTTTTAAAAAAACTAGAAGAAAAATATGCTCGTAAAAAAATCGAATTTGTGAGTATTTCAACAGACAATGCTAGCACTGCTGGTTCTTGGGATAATGCCTTATCTAAATGGAAACAAATGGTGAAAAATAAAAACTTATCTGGAGTACAATTGTATTCAGGAAACGACACTAAGTTTATGGAAGATTACCAGATAACTGGAATTCCAAGATTTATTTTAATAGATCCAAAGGGAAATATTGTAAACGCAAATGCACCAAGACCATCAGATCCAAATTTAGAAATTCTATTTAAAGAATTAGGAATTTAATCTAAAAAAAATCTCAGAGGCTTGCCTCAGAGTTTCCGTTGAAATTGTCATTCCCGTGAAAACGGAAATCTAAAAATTAATCATAAAAAAAGCAGGAATTAAATTCCTGCTTTTTTAGTCTATATAACTATTTTTTATTCTTTAAAAACTCCCATTGTAGAATATTTATCCATTCGCTGCATTACTAAATCTGTTTCATTTAGCTCTTTTAAAGTAGCGTAAGATTCTAAGATTACTTTTTCTACTTCTTTAAATGTTGTTTCTCTGTCAGAATGTGCTCCTCCTAAAGGCTCTTTAATAATTCCATCTACAATTTTTAATTTAATTCCGTCTTCTGCAGTTAACTTTAAAACTTCAGCAGCTTTTTCTTTATATTCCCAACTTCTCCATAAAATTGAAGAACAGTTTTCAGGAGAGATCACAGAATACCATGAGTTTTCTAACATTAATACTTTATCTCCTACTCCAATTCCTAATGCTCCACCAGAAGCCCCTTCTCCAATAATAACAGTAATAATTGGTGTTTTTAACCGAGTCATTTCTAAAATATTTCTTGCAATAGCTTCTCCTTGACCACGTTCTTCTGCTTCTAATCCTGGATATGCTCCTGGAGTATCAATTAAAGTAATAACAGGAATTTTAAATTTCTCTGCCATTTTCATCAAACGTAGCGCTTTTCTATAACCTTCAGGATTTGCCATTCCGAAGTTTCTATATTGACGTGTTTTGGTATTGTATCCTTTTTGTTGACCAATAAACATAAAAGATTGATTTCCAATTTTACCTAAACCACCAATCATCGCTTTATCGTCTTTTACATTTCTATCTCCATGTAATTCCATAAAGGTATCACCAGCCAATGCTTTAATGTAATCTAAAGTATAAGGTCTGTTTGGATGACGAGATAATTGTACTCGCTGCCAAGCAGTTAAATTTTTATAGATTTCTTTTTTTGTTTTTTCTAATTTTTTCTCAATCTTCTTACAAGTAGCAGTAACATCTACATCGCTCTCTTTTCCAATGATCTGACACTTTGTTAATTGGTCTTTTAGCTCTTTAATTGGCTGTTCAAAATCTAAATATTCCATATATTAGTTGATTATTTTTAACTAAATCAATTTTAAATTGATTGAAATTACAACGTTACAAACTTACTATAAAATTTGTTTTTGTAGTATAATTTTCACTTTTTATTCTTTCTCAATTTTTGATGAATTGCGCTGCTATTTTTTATAATTCCGTTTAACAACACAACAAATAATACTATAAATGCACCATAATAAAACTCAGGGTTCATTTTTTCTTTATCACCAAAAATAAGCAATGCCAAAATTATTGCATAAACAGGTTCTAAATTCATAGTTAACATTACCGTATAAGGAGTTAGATGCTTCATAACTTTAATTGAAACCACAAATGCATATGCGGTACAAACACTGCTTAAAATAAGTAGGTAAAACCAATCTGAAGACTTTAATGTAAAAAAAGCTACAGAAAATGAATCTGTAAAAAATAAAAATATCGTTACAAATCCTACTCCAAAAAGTAATTGATAAAATGAGATTACCTCAGCATCTGTTTTTTTGACAAATAATCCGTTTAAAACTGAAAATAAAGCAGATAAAAATGACGCTACTAAAGCATATAGAATACCTAAAGAATATTTAGATTCGAAATTAAAAATAATATACAATCCAACTATTACGAGCAAACCTAGTACTATTTCTATGGTTTTAATTCTTCTTTTAAAAAACAAAGGCTCTATAAGTGAAGTAAAAAAAGCTCCAGTACTCATAGTTACCAAGGCAATTGAAACTGTAGAGACTTTTATCGCTTCAAAAAAAGCGATCCAATGCAACGCAATAATAATTCCGGTTAAAATGAATTTAAAAAGTAATTTTCCGTCAATAGAAAAGTTGCGTTTTCTTATAATGAAATAAATCAAAACAAAAACAACTGCCAACAACATTCTGTACCAAACTAACGGAACAGAGTCTATACTTATCAACGCACCTAAAACGGCAGTAAACCCCCAAATAAAAACAATAAAATGGAGTTGTAAAAAATGCTTTAGTTTACTTTCTAGCATTATAGTAAAGGAATAAAGCTAAAGCTCCGAAAACAAAATTTGGTACCCAAACAGTTACTAATGAATTTGCTCCGGCAACTGCGCCTAAAACTTCAGAAACTTTCAAGAAAAAGATGTAAACAAACATTAAACCAAAACCCAACGCCAAATTAACTCCTGTGCCACCTCTACGTTTTTTAAACGCCAACGCAACGGCAATAATTGTTAATATATAAGATGATACTGGTAAACTGGTTCTCTTGTGAAATTCCACCAAATATGCATTTAAGTTTTTCACCCCTCTTTTTTTAGAAAGACTGATAAATGCAATTAATTCTCCTGAAGGCATTTCTTGCGCCAATGCAGCTTTATAAACTAAATCTTTTGGCGAAAAAGCAAAAACAGTATCTATTTCATTTCCTATAAAAATGCTATCTCTATTTTTATAGATTCTTCTAGTTTTATATTTAGACAGTGTAAACGTGCTATCTTTTTCATTCCAACTAATATAACTTGCTGTTAGCTTAGATTTTATTTTATTTCCATCATAAACCTCAGTAGAAAAATTATATCCTCTGTTTCTTTTTAAATCGAAACTTTGAATAAATATATACGTGCTATCAGTTAATTGTAAACTAAAATTCTTGACTATATTATCGCCATATTTTGGTTTAGAAAAGTAGGTGTTTTCAAATTTTTTACGAACCTTACTACTACTTGGCACTACAAAATGATTCATCACCAACGCCAAAATGGTTACCAATGTTGCTCCAATAAAATAGGGATATAAAAACCGTGTAAATGAAACTTTAGCATTGTTTATCGCTACAATTTCTGTGTTATTAGAAAGTTTAGAAGTAAAAACAATTACGGCAACAAATAAAGCCAAAGGCATAAATGTATTTGCATAATAAATGATGAAATTTAAATAGTAATCATTTACAATTTCAAATAAAGTTATGGTGTCTGATTCTAAAAACTTATCTACTTTTTCTGCTATATCAATAGCAATAGCAATTGGTATTAAGATTAATAACGTAAAAATAAATGTTACTAAATATCTTTTTAATATGTAAGAATCAATAATTTTCAAATTATAACCTTTTGTCCATTTGCTTTACCATTTTGTCTTTCCATTCGGTAAAATCTCCTGCTAAGATATGCTTTCTTGCTTCTCTTGTCAACCACAAATAAAACCCTAAATTATGTATGGTTGCAATTTGTTTTCCTAACAATTCTTTAGCTGCGAATAAATGACGTAAATATGCTTTAGAATAAAGTGTATCTACAAACGTAATGTCCATTTCATCTATTGCAGAAAAATCATTTTCCCATTTTTTATTTTTAATATTTATGCTTCCGTGAGCTGTAAATAACATTCCGTTTCTAGCATTTCTAGTTGGCATTACACAATCAAACATATCAATTCCTAATGCAATATTTTCTAAAATATTAATTGGAGTTCCAACTCCCATTAAATAACGTGGTTTGTCTTCGGGTAAAATTGCTGTAACAACTTCTGTCATTGCATACATTTCTTCTGCTGGCTCTCCAACAGATAAACCTCCAATAGCATTTCCTTCTGCTCCGACAGAAGCAATAAATTCTGCCGATTGTTTTCTTAAATCTTTATAGGTACTTCCTTGTACAATCGGAAAGAATGTTTGGTTGTAGTCGTATTTTAAAGGTGTTTTATCTAAATGTGTAATACAACGTTTTAACCAACGATGCGTCATATGCATAGATCTTTTTGCATAATTATAATCGCATGGATATGGTGTGCATTCATCAAAAGCCATAATAATATCTGCTCCAATAGAACGTTGCGTTTCCATCACATTTTCTGGTGAAAAGAAATGGTAAGAACCATCAATATGACTTTTAAATTTTACGCCTTCTTCTTTAATTTTTCTTCTTCCGGATAAAGAATACACTTGATAACCTCCAGAATCTGTAAGAATATTACGATCCCAGCTCATAAACTTATGCAAGCCACCAGCTTGCTCTATAATATCTATTTTTGGTCTTAAGTATAAATGATACGTATTACCTAAAATAATATCAGGATTTATTTCATTTTTTAGCTCGCTTTGATGAACTCCTTTTACGGTTCCAACTGTACCAACTGGCATAAAAATCGGAGTTTCAATTTCACCATGATCTGTTGTCATTACTCCAGCTCTAGCTTTACTTTTCGGGTCGGTTATTTTTAAGTCAAATTTCATTGCTCACAAAGATACAGTTATTTAAGAATTGAATTGTTAAAGAAATGGTAGGATTTACCTCTTTTTCCTTTTGAAGGATGTATTAGAATCTCTTTTAGATTTTGGTGAGTTTTTCCTAAAAGCTGCACTTTTCTTGGTAAAGTCGTTTGGTTTTATTTCAGGCTTCTTAGTTACTTTATTTTTAGGCTTTTGTTTATCTACAGAAGCTTCTTCTGTATTAGAAGAACTTACAACCATTGCATTAATTTCTGATAATTCTTTTTCAGTAAGTTCTCGCCAATCACCAATTTCTAAAGTATTAAGTTTTATATTCATAATACGAGTTCTTTGTAATTTTAAAACTTCGTATCCCAAATACTCACACATTCTTCTAATTTGACGATTTAACCCTTGAGTTAACACAATTTGAAATGTATTTGTACTTATTTTTGTAACCTTACATTTTTTGGTTACCGTTCCTAAAATCGGAATTCCTTTACTCATTTTTTGAATAAAATCATCTGTAATTGGTTTATCAACTTTTACAACATAATCCTTTTCGTGATTATTACCAGCTCTAAGTATTTTATTAACAATATCACCATCGTTGGTTAAAAAAATCAATCCTTCAGAAGGTTTATCTAAACGCCCTATTGGGAATAATCTTTCTGGATAATTGATATAACTTATAATATTGTTTTTTTCTTTAGAATCTGTAGTACATACAATTCCGATTGGTTTATTAAAAGCGAAATAAAGTGTTTTTGGTTTTGGCTGCAAAGCGGTGCCATCAATTTTTACAACATCGCCATCAAAAACTCGATTACCAAGCTCTGTTGGTTTTCCGTTTATAGTAACTCTCCCTGCAACAATTAGTTTTTCTGCTTCTCTACGAGAGCAAATTCCTGTGCTACTGATAAACTTATTAAGGTTTGTAGATTGTTGATTATTCTGTTCCAAAAGTGCTAAATTATTTCTACAAAGAAACGGATTCTTTAAATAAGTATAGTTCTAAAAGTTAAATTTATTCTTGGTGATTT